>NZ_APIO01000073.1:0-38553 GCF_000408945.1 Pseudomonas sp. G5(2012) | reverse complement strand
GGGGGGGGGGGGGGGGGGCGAATGATCAATTGGAAGAGCGCGGAAAGCTCGGCCTGAAGATTCGCCAATTGCTGAATGACGGCGTGATCGAGCTGTTCAAAAACGTCGCTATCGATCAGGTTGTAGGCAGTGGTCAAGGGTTGGTTGTGAGGGCCGGAGACCAGATACTTCCACCTGTGGACCAAATCATTGTGGCGACTGGATTCCGACCTGACATGAGCCTGCTCGCCGAGTTGCGTATTGCACTTGATCCCGCAACTCAAAGCGCAGTGTTGCTCGCTCCAATGATCGATCCCAACGCGCACAGCTGCGGTACGGTCAGGCCTCATGGCGCGATAGAACTTGCCCATCCTGAGGAAGGTTTGTTCATCGTTGGGATGAAGAGCTATGGTCGGGCGCCTACGTTCTTGTTGATGACCGGGTATGAGCAAGTTCGCTCTGTCGTCGCGGCGCTGGCGGGTGATTGGGATGCGGCCAAAAGGGTTGAGCTGATCCTTCCGGAAACGGGCATTTGCAACTCGGATTTCGATGAAGTCGATGATCGCTTGAAGGCCTCGGCAAGTCAGACGTCTTGTTGTGGCACCGGAGAGACAATCCTTGAGGCCGCGCCTCGTACCTCGCCGGGGTGTTGCAAAGCCTAGTGCGCAGCAACAGAACCCGCCCTCGATGACCGGGGCGGGTTAAGGGCGACCTTCTTATTTTCTTTTGCCCGTCCGGGTAGTCCTTGAACCAAGGAGCGACCTGTTTCTGCGTGAGTGACTGATTCATTGCAGAAACCATATATACGCCACCGCAGATATTTGAAGAGGCACGGAAGGCGGGCTAGCGCCGTAATACGCAGCTTTCATTGAAGGTGCTTGGCGGAGTCTAATCGTTTTGATGGATTAATGGGTCGTTGGCTCTTTACCTTGCATACGGAAAAACATATATTCGTTAAGCCGCATACCGATTCGGAGCATTTCGAGGCGTTCAGCGCCGGCACAACTCCAACTCAGGTAGATCCGCGCACCTTCGAGGCGCTTTCACACATCGGTGTGAGCACCGCAGGATTACGTAGCAAGTCGATAGACGAGTTCGGTGGTGAGCGTTTCGATTACGTCATCACCTTGTGTGATAAAGCCGCAGCGCAATGCCTGTCTTTACCTGGAGCGGGTGAGCCATTGGCCTGGAGTTTTGAAGACCCGGTCACCAGCACCAAACCCGATGCCTTCCGTCACACCCTTCACGAAATTCATGAGCGCATCAAGATGTTCGTCTTGGTCAAAAACAAACACTGAGAAACGATATGGCTGACCATCTGACACCGACCACTGTTTTCAAATGCCTGGCCGACGACACTCGGGTCCGCACGATGATGCTCATCACCCGTGAAGGAGAGCTATGTGTTTGCGAGCTGACCTGCGCGTTGAACGAGAGTCAGCCAAAAATCTCCAGGCACCTGGCGCAACTGCGTACTTGCGGCCTGTTGTCGGACCGTCGGCAAGGCCAATGGGTGTATTACCGACTGCACCCGAATCTCCCTGATTGGGTTCATCAAGTACTGACCACCGTGCTGGAAAGCAACAAGCACTGGTTGAGCCCTGATGCCAAACGCCTTGATGAAATGGGTGACCGTCCTGAACGGGCAGCCGTGTGCTGTGAAAGCAAAATCGCCTGATTCCGCCTTCGACCACGAGATCACTCGATGAAAATCCAGTTCCTCTGCACTGCCAATAGCCTAAAACCCGTATTGAAGCTTTCCTGGCATTACCGCTTTCCCAACTGAGTGCCGAACAGCTCAAGGCAGAGCTGGCCCTGATTGGCACGTTGTAACCACAGGAGCAATGATCATGAGTAAAAGCCGCCTTTCCTTCCTGGACCGATACCTGACCCTGTGGATTTTTCTCGCCATGGCCTTGGGCATCGGTTTGGGGAGCCTGTTCGAAGGCTGGCCGCAGTGGCTTAACAGTCTTTCTGTGGGCACAACCAACATCCCCATCGCTATCGGCTTGATGGTGATGATGTATCCGCCTCTGGCAAAGGTTCGTTATGAGGAACTGCCGGAAGTCTTCAAGGACAAGCGCATCCTCGTTTTGTCTTTGGTCCAGAACTGGGTCATCGGCCCGGTGTTGATGTTCGCGCTGGCGATCATCTTCCTTCGAGACCAACCGGAATATATGACGGGCCTGATCCTGATCGGGTTGGCTCGTTGCATCGCGATGGTGCTGGTCTGGAATCAGATCGCGGGAGGCAACAATCAGTACGTCGCCGGGCTGGTAGCGTTCAACAGCATCTTCCAGATCCTGTTTTTCAGTGTGTATGCCTGGGTCTTCCTTGGTCTTCTGCCGCCGCTGTTTGGGTTGGAAGGCAGTGTGATTGAGACCAGCTTTGTCAGCATTGCCGAGTCGGTCCTGATTTACCTGGGTGTGCCGTTCCTGGCAGGCTTCCTGACCCGCAGGATCCTCATTGCCCGTAAAGGTGAAGCTTGGTTTCAGGAGCGCTTCATTCCAAAGATCAGCCCGCTGACACTGGTGGCACTGTTGTTGACCATCGTGGCCATGTTCAGCCTTAAGGGTGATGTGGTGCTGCAATTGCCGCTGGATGTATTGCGTATCGCGGTCCCTCTGACGATTTACTTCGTGGTGATGTTTTTCATCAGCTTCTGGATGGGCAGGCTGCTCAAGGCTGATTACCCACGTACCACCGCACTGGCGTTTACAGCCGCGAGCAACAACTTCGAACTGGCGATTGCCGTGGCTATTGCCACCTTCGGCTTGGCTTCCCCGGTCGCCTTCGCCACGGTGATTGGCCCGTTGGTGGAAGTGCCAGTGCTGATTTCCCTGGTCGGTGTGGCCCTCTGGTTGAAACGCCGCTGGTTCGATGACTCCAAGAGCGCCATTGCGCAGGACAAAGACTATGTTTGATGACCCTATCCCCCAACTCGAAACCGAACTGGTTGATCTCCCCTCGACAGACAAGCTCGGCATCGAAAAGACCTCCATCCATAAGCCGCGCATTTTGCTGCTGTACGGGTCGACCCGTGAGCGCTCCTTCAGCCGTCTGTTGGTGGAGGAAGCCGCTCGACTGCTGGAGCACTTCGGCGCGGAGACGCGAATTTTCAATCCGTCAGGTTTGCCGCTGCCAGATGACGCCCCTGACGATCACCCCCGTGTGAAAGAACTGCGCGAGCTGATGCTGTGGTCCGAGGGGCAGGTCTGGTGCTCTCCTGAACGTCACGGCTCCATGAGCGCAGTGTTCAAGGCACAGATCGACTGGGTGCCACTGGCCATGGGCGCGGTACGCCCGACCCAGGGCAAAACCCTCGCGGTCATGCAGGTTTGCGGTGGCTCGCAGTCGTTCAACGTGGTCAATCAGCTGAGAGTGCTGGGACGTTGGATGCGCATGTTCACCATCCCCAACCAATCCTCTGTGCCGAAGGCCTATATGGAGTTCGATGATCACGGCCGGATGAAACCTTCTCCGTTCTACGACCGTGTCGTCGATGTGATGGAAGAGTTGGTGAAATTCACGCTGCTGCTTCGTGACCGCCAGGACTATCTGGTTGATCGTTATTCCGAGCGCAAAGAGTCAGCGGAAGCACTCATGAAACGTGTTAATCAGCGCTCCATCTGAGGATTTTTCACCTTGTCACAACACCCTTATTCCGTACTGCCTCTGGCACAGTTCAATGGCCAATTGATCTTCACCCCGTGCCCCGGCACAAAGGGCACCAAGCCTTTCGAGGCGTTGCAAACCCTCAAGGACGCAGGCACATCGGCGTTGCTGACGCTGATGCCGACCGAGGAGTTGCTTCAGAACGAGATCGACCTGCTGCCCGAAGAGTGCCAAATGCTCGGCATCGAGTGGTTTCACCTGCCAATAGAAGACGATCAAGCGCCTGGCGAAGCATTCAAAGCCGCATGGGAACAGCATCATCCGCGACTCCAGCAGCTGCTGACCGAAGGGAACACGATTGCTATCCATTGCAAGGGCGGCTCGGGTCGTACGGGCTTGGTCGCCGCTCAGTTATTGATCGAGAGCGGTGTGCCATTTAGTGATGCCATCCGCGATGTCCAGTCGTTGCGTCCACGCGCCATTCAGCATCCTGCCCACATTGAATACATCGGTCAGTTCGACACCCAGTCGAACTCCCTCTGACAACAGATACAGAGCACATCAACATGACTATCAAAGTTGGCATCAATGGTTTTGGTCGGATCGGTCGCCTCGCGCTGCGAGCCGCCTGGAGCTGGCCGGAGTTTGAATTCGTGCAGATCAACGATCCGGCAGGCGATGCAGTAACCCATGCGCACCTGATCAACTTCGACTCTGTGCACGGTCGTTGGCACAGCGAAGCCAGCGCAGAGGGCGATCAGGTAGTGATCGGCGGCAAGCGCATCAAGGTGACTGCGAACAAAGCGATTGGCGACACCGACTGGTCGGGTTGCGATCTGGTGATCGAGGCCAGCGGCAAGATGAAAACTGTGGAGGTGTTGCAGGCCTACCTGGATCAGGGCGTTAAACGTGTGGTGGTCTGCGCTCCGGTGAAGGAAAAAGGCGCATTGAACATCGTCATGGGCGTCAACCATCAGCTGTTCAACCCGGCTGAACATCGCATCGTCACCGCCGCTTCGTGCACCACCAACTGTCTGGCGCCAGTGGTGAAAGTGATCCACGAGAAGCTGGGCATTCGCCACGGTTCGATCACCACCATCCACGACCTGACCAACACCCAGAGCATTCTCGATCAGCCGCACAAGGATCTGCGCCGTGCGCGTGCTTCCGGCATGAGCCTGATCCCAACCAGTACCGGCTCGGCCACTGCCATCGCCGAAATCTTCCCGGAGCTGCGCGGACGCCTGAATGGTCACGCTGTACGCGTACCGCTGGCCAACGCTTCGTTAACTGACTGCGTCTTTGAAGTCGAGCGAGCCACCACTGTGGAGGAGGTGAATCAGCTCCTCAAGGACGCTTCCGAGAACGAGCTGAAAGGCATCCTCGGTTTCGAGGAGCGTCCATTGGTGTCCATTGACTACCGTACCGACCCGCGTTCATCGATCATTGATGCGCTCTCGACCATGGTCATCAACGGCACCCAGGTCAAACTTTACGCCTGGTACGACAACGAATGGGGCTATGCCAACCGTACCGTCGAACTGGCCAAAATGGTCGGCCTGGCAGTCTGAGGAGCGATCATGAAAGCGTTGTCAGCCCTCGCTCCGGAAGTGCGGCAGTATCTGCTCGTGACGGGCAACTACTGGGCCTTCACCCTCACCGACGGCGCTTTGCGCATGTTGGTGGTGCTGCACTTTCACGCGTTGGGCTACAGCCCACTGCAAATCGCGGCGTTGTTCCTGTTCTACGAACTCTTTGGCGTAATCACCAATCTTGTGGGCGGCTATCTCGGTGCTCGGCTGGGTCTGAACCGAACCATGAACATCGGGCTGGGTATCCAGGTCGCGGCGCTGCTGATGCTGACAGTGCCCTTGGCCTGGCTGACCATCCCCTGGGTGATGGGCGCTCAGGCGTTGTCGGGGATCGCCAAAGACCTGAATAAGATGAGTGCCAAAAGCTCCATCAAGCTTCTGGTTCCTGATGGGCAGCAGGGCAAGCTCTACAAGTGGGTGGCGATTCTCACCGGCTCGAAGAACGCACTCAAGGGTGTGGGTTTCTTTCTGGGCGGAGCCTTGTTGGCACTCATTGGCTTCAAAGGTGCCTTGCTGGCCATGGCGGGTACCCTGGCTCTGATCTGGATCAGCAGCTTGATCCTCTTGAAGAAGGACCTGGGCAAAGCGAAAGCCAAGCCTAAGTTTCGCGACATCCTGTCCAAGAGCCGGGCGATCAATATTCTTTCGGCAGCACGGATGTTTCTGTTTGGCGCCCGCGACGTTTGGTTCGTGGTGGCCTTGCCGGTTTACCTTAGCAGCGTTTTCGGCTGGGACTTCTGGGAGGTTGGCGGATTCCTCGCGGCCTGGGTGATTGGCTACGGCATTGTGCAATCCTTCGCGCCCAACATCACCGGCAAGAAACGAGGGCACGTACCGGATGGTCGTGCGGCGTTCCTGTGGGCACTTGCATTGGCGGGAATGCCTGCGGCCATTGCTCTCGGGCTAAACACCGGGGTGTCACAGCAGGAGGTATTACTCGGCGGATTAATGGTCTTTGGCGCGCTGTTCGCGGTGAATTCGTCGCTGCACAGCTACCTGATTGTCTCTTACGCCAAGGAAGACGGCGTGTCGCTGGACGTGGGATTTTATTACATGTCCAACGCCATGGGGCGGCTGATAGGCACGGTGCTGTCCGGCTGGGTTTATCAGGTGTATGGGCTGGAAGCATGCTTGTGGATATCGAGCGCATTCGTTCTGCTCGCTGCATTGATTTCTATCGGGCTGCCGAAGCATGCCGAGGCGATATGAAACCGTCAAACAGGATGCGGTGGGGACATGGTTTATAGGAGAGTGGCGCAGTAACCAGGGAGATGCTTGAGCGCTACCGTCACTTCGACTTTCCGTCGACAGGCTGCAATGGGGGGATTGCACGGTGGAGTTTGGCAGCCTGATTAGCCGCGATGAGAAGCGAGCATCCTGGGTGGTGAAAGAGGGCAGCAACTGTCCAGCCAACAACCAAGGACTGCTGAAGGATATCCTGCTTCAGCGCATAAACGACTGCATGGTCAGTGTCCAACGTTACGCTTCTGCGGAAGATGTCAGGCAAGGCTCTCCGCAACAGTCAGCGGTATACACCAAGGCCGATTGCAGTCCGCCTCAGGCGGACTGACCGGCGAGAAAGGCTACGATCTCATTGACAGTGCTTCGTGCTGTTCGTGTCACACCGATCAGTGTGGCGGACGCCGAACCTGTCCACTCACCGTAACCAACCAACCACAACCTTGGCTCTTCGGTCGAGTGGGTGCCTTCGACCTCAACGCGGCCCTCGGCGTTGACCAGCCCCAGTGATTCAAGATGCTGTAGGGCTGACCTGAAACCGGTGCACCAAATTACCGCGTCCACCTCAGATTCGGAACCATCGCTCCAAATAACCCCGTTGCGAGTGAAACTGTCGAAAGGTCGTACAGACTTGAGAACATTGCGCTCTCGGGCTTCGTAGACAGGCCGTTTTTGTGGCTCAAATGGCTCTCATCACGCGTTATCCGCTTAATTTCGCCAACATTTCCGACTGGCGGTTTGCAGAGGTATCTACTTGTTGGCGCGGTGAAGTTTCTGCAAGTCAGTCTGGTTTTTTTCAAGATGAGCGATTGGTACGACTCACGAAAAAGGACAGGTATTGCAGATTTGCGGTCTCCGATAATCACGAAGTGAAGTTCGGCAGTTAGCTTGGTCATGTGCTCACCCGAGATGCGGGCATGATAGACATGGTATTCCTACTGCGAGTGGCTGCTATTGGCGATTTCTGCCTGTCACTAGGGGCTGAAAGCGACCCAGGCTGTGTGAAAACGCCTGCGATTGTCTAATCTTCTGATCGTCTAGATCGTGGTGGGGACGATCATGAAGCGATTCATCGAAGGTGAGTCTCGGACGCAAGTCACCTTGCTGCCGGAGTGCCTGGACGATTACGTAGCCGAAGAAAATCCAGTGCGCGTGGTCGACGTTTTCGTCGATGAACTCGACCTGGGTGCACTTGGTTTTGAGGGCGTCGATCCTGCTGCAACGGGTCGCCCCGCCTACCATCCAGCGGTCTTGCTGAAGATCTATATCTACGGCTACCTCAATCGTATTCAGTCCAGTCGCCGGCTTGAGCGTGAGGCCGAGCGCAACGTCGAGTTGATGTGGCTAACGGGGCGTTTGGCTCCGGATTTCAAAACCATTGCCGACTTTCGCAAGGACAACGGCAAAGCTATTCGCAGCGTATGCCGCCAGTTCGTGGTGCTTTGCCGTAACCTCAATCTCTTCTCTCAATCGATCATCGCCATCGATGGCAGCAAATTCAAAGCCGTCAATAATCGCGACCGCAACTTCACCCAGGGCAAAGTGAAGGCACGCATGCGGCAGATCGAGCAGAGCATTGATCGATATCTGGCGGCAATGGATTCGGCGGATCGGGCAACGCCCGAAGTGGCTGAGGCCAAAGCCGAGCGGCTAAAAGAAAAGATTGAAACCCTGAAACAGCAGATGCAGAAACTCAAAGACATCGAGGCGCAGCTTCACGACAGCCCAGACCAGCAAATCTCCCTCACCGATCCAGATGCACGCTCAATGGCCACGAGCGGCCGAGGCACCGGAACGGTTGGCTATAACGTACAAACGGCCGTCGACGACAAACACCATCTGATCATTGCCCATGAGGTGACCAACGTTGGCAATGACCGGACGCAACTCAGCAATATGGCGAACCAGGCGCGTGAGGAGATCAGCGCCGAGTCGCTGACAGTGGTAGCCGACCGAGGTTATTACAAGGGTCTGGAAATCCTTGCCTGCGAGCAGGCTGGCATCACCACCTTCGTACCGAAACCCCTGACATCAGGCAGCAAAGCCGAAGGCCGATTTGGTAAGCAGGACTTCATCTACCTTGCCGCATCGGACGAGTATCGATGCCCTGCGGGACAGTTGCTGACCCGGCGGCATTCTTCAGTGGAAGACGGCATGTTATTGCACTGTTACTACTTCTCGGGGTGCCAGTCCTGCTCAATGCACAAGCAATGTACGACCGGTAAGGAGCGCCGGGTAAAGCGCTGGGAACATGAAGGCGTAGCCGATGCAATGCAGGTACGGCTTGAAAATGATCCAACGATGATGAGGCGCCGCCGACAGACCGTTGAACATCCATTTGGAACGCTCAAATACTGGATGGGAAGTACCCACTTCCTGACCAAAACCCTGCCGAGGGTAAGCACCGAGATGAGCCTTCATGTGCTGGCCTACAACCTCAAACGAATGATGAGCATCTTCGGTATCTCAGGACTGCTTGAAGCGATCAGGGCGTGATCCACCCGCTTGATCGTCCGTGAGTTGCTGTTTGGGCCGCTGACGCGGCCCAAACAGCATTAACGAACGCCTATGTAACTGACTAGGGCAATTCGCGATTCCGTCTGCTGGTTTCGCAGGCAACGCCCGTAGCTCTCAGCTTTCGAAGTGTTCAGTGCGTTTTCACACAGCCTGGACCCATTGCTGACCTTCTCTTTTGGAGTGGGAAAGCTTGGTAGCCGGGGAGGTTCTGATTGGAATGTATCGAGCTATTCGATTCTTATAAGCAGTAATTGTCATTTTTTTTCGATGACTTATCGAGGCAATAATTCATCCACGATTGAACTGAAAAGGCACACAGGATGGCAAAAGCAGAGAGTTACACCAGTACTGCAAAGTGGCTGCATTGGGGGATGGCGTTGCTCTGGATCGGTGCCTGGTTCATTGGAATCCTGGCCACTCACTGGCGTGATGAGTTTAATACGCATCATGAGCTGACATTCCTGCACAAAGCGATGGCGAGTACGTTGCTGTTTTTGATTGTTGTGCGTATCGCATGGAGGATCACTCACCCCGCGCCGGCATTGCCCGCGGCGATGAGCCCGCTAATGAAGCGTGGGGCTTTCTTTGGTCACTTTATGCTTTACGCAATTGCGCTAATCGGCCTACCACTCTCTGGCTGGTATTGGAGCTCTGTGGCAGATAAACCCATCCTCGTGGCCGGACTTTTTCAGTTACCGCCTATGGTCGATCCTGACCAATCGCTTTATGGCTTGGCAAAATCGATTCATACCTATGTTGCTTGGCTATGCGGAGCCTTGGTGGGAGGGCACGTCATCGTGGCGCTCAAGCATCACTTCGTTGAAAAAGACGAGGTGTTGAAAGGCATGCTGCCTGGTCGTAATTCGTAAGCGAGTCCAAGGAATAGAGTCACAGGGGTTAGGGGCCAGATTTTTATCACCACTCAAACGACTACTTCTGGTCGATTGCGCCGGTCAGCAGTGGCTAAAATGGATAACTGCTGCTTGTCGTTGCTGTGCAATCTTTTGACCGCAGTGGTTGCTTCTATTGGCTGATGATTGTTGCTGAACCCAGCACTTGAAGTTGTGCGGATTCAGATGTGGCAGTAGTGATGGTAAACAACATTTTTCGTGTCGTGCTTGGAACTGACCATTCGTAGGAAAGGGTTTGAGTTTGCCCATTTGAGGGTGAGTGTGTTTGCTCGTTTTTTACCAGCGTTGAGGTAAACGGAGAGGGTGGATTTGCGACCAGTCCAGTGAACAGCTTGATAGCGGTCTCAGTACTTGCCCTGCGGACATGCACAGCGCAAAAAATCTTGCCGCTGGGAAGCGCTAACACAAACGTTCCGTACTTGTCTGGAACAGACCAAGCGTCGCCAGGATTACCTGCCAGAAACAACGCCGCTTTTTCGGTGGGAAGGCTAGGGATTGGCCTGGGTTTTTCTCGGAGTGCTTCCAGATTTGGAAGGTTCTTCATGCAAAGCGATGCGTATATTTTGGCGAACGAGTTGGCCTGGTCATCACCTTCGCTGGTAAGGCAGCCTTCATAAACATGCAGAGACCAGAAAGGTTCGAGACTCAAATCATAGAGTTCGCTCCTGGCCGATTGCTGCCTGCCACGAAGGGCCGAAGGGCGGTCATCGAATACGAGCGCCCCATAATTGATAGCTACCCGGTATCAAGTGCAGCAATCGGCTCAAGGTTCAATGTGCCGTCAGCACAACAGCTTGTGGTAGAACATTCGGGTATGTCCCGGCGGATAATCCGTCAGGCGCCCAAATTCGCAGTAGCCCAGCTTTTGATAAAATCCCGGTGCCTGAAAACTGAATGTCTCCAGCCAGATACCTATGCAGTACTTTTTCTGCGCGATGTCTTCGGCCATGTGCATAAGCCGTTGTCCGATACCCTGGCCCCGCATCGACTCGGGAACACTGACAAGATCGATGAGGAGCCATCGATAGGAAACCTTTCCGTACAGCCCGCCAATGATTTCATTGCTGTCAGGATCTCGCAGCAACAGGGCAAAAGTTTCATGGGCGTCGTCTCCACCCTTGGCCAGATTGTGGGCCAGCAACGGGGTCAGAATGGCTGACCGCTGTTCTTCCGTTGCATGTTCCGACAGCAGGATGTCTAAAGGCATGGCGCTCTCCCTGAGCAATGAATCAGTGGGTCGACAAGGATTTTTTGATGGGGTTGAAGGGGGCTGCTCTGTCGGTGGGTCTGCTGCATGTAACTATCCCAGTGCTTGGGGTCGTGTATGCCACTGTTACTCCTGAGGGGGCTCCTGATTGTATCGGTCGGACGGAAGGTCTTTCACACTTGATTCGCAACGGCCAACCAGTAAGCGCTGGTCTTGCTGATAAAAAGCTCTCGAAAGGCAGTAGAGTAATGGTCAGCGCTGCGGCGGTGAATAAACCGGAGCTCAATCGTGAGCTGTGCGCACCAGCGTGTTTTCATGCAATGCCTTCAATTGCATACAGGTTAGCAAGAGTTGCCGTCGGCGATGCTGTATGTGGTGTCTCGCTCTATCCTGTTTCAGCTCATGACGTCGTAGCTGGGCATGCGCTATTAAGAGGTGCAGGAGGGGTATTGCTGGGTTCCGAGTACAATCTACATGCCCATGTAGTTTCATCAACGCTTCGACGCTCCACTGTGTGCGTGCCGGAACGAAGGGCATGAGTAAGCAAAGGCGCTTTAAGCATTTCCAGGCGTGATGCCTCTGCTTGATTGAGCGCGATATCACTATAATGAGTGGTGGGCAAAGCCGCGAAGGTTGGAGTGCCGACCACGAAGGCCGACCACCCTTTCGGGTGCCGACGCGACCCCGCCCATAACGCAGGCAACGCGAGAACATGGTCACAAAGGCCCTAGACATTATTGAATTCGCCGAGGGTCTTCTGTTGGGGAGCAATCCTAGGCTAATCGATATCAAATCATTGTCGAGAAGGCATTTGATTCAAAAAGTATCAACACCCCGCTCGTCATAGGGCTTCATGGTCGGCGAAAGGGCAAAGCTCCATCAAAACCTTTCCCCAACAACTGTCTTTGACAATCCAGTTATGGGTGCCGTGCTGTCAAACCATTCACGATCTCCTATTTGACTAGGGTGATTGGTAAATCCGAGAGCTGAATCACCTTTGCCGCGACAGAGCCCAGAAAAATCCCCGCCAAAAAACCATTGCCATGCGAACCTAGGATGATGCTGTCACATCCAAGGGAACGCGAACACGCCACAATTTGGCTGGCTGCATCGCCTTGTAAGGTATGGAGTGCGAATGCAATCCCTTCTTGCTTCAGAAGCACCTCAGCTTTTTGTGAATCCTCAGCACTTTTATCCCCATAGTAACGATCACGCTCATCCTCGCTCATGTCGAGTGCGATTCGAGTTGGTAAAAGTGGCTGCACATTCACCAGATGTACCTCAACACTACCGCCCAGTAATCCGCCATCTTGGATCAGCCCAATAAGGTAACGCACCGCGCGCTCCGAATGCTCGGAACCATCGATCGCTACAAGTATTTTATGCATTTTCCAAATCCTCTTTCAGTGGCATGAAGATGCTTGTCGTTTAGGGTATGCCCAGTATGCAACCCGTTCTACTCGGACAAGCGGATTCGAATCTGTTTTTCTATCTCGATTACCGCAAACAGCGCAACACCAACCCCGATGATCAGCAGGCCATCAAGGAAGGGGACTGCCTCTGTTGCAAACACCTTTTGCAGCGGTGGCGCATACGTGATGGCGAACTGAGCGAAGGTAATCACTGTGACGGTCATCCACACGACCTTGGTGCCGCGAATGCCCTTCCAGGTAAGCGATGTGCTGTAGAGATTACGAATGAAGAACAGATGGAATATTTCCATCACGACTAACGTGTTCACCGCGATGGTTCGGGCCAACTCCACGGAGTAGCCGCGGTCGAGTGCATACGAAAAAATGCCGTAAACACCACAGAGGAAAAGAACGGAAACAAGCACCATATGCCAGACTAAGGCTCCGCTTATGAGTGGTTCCTTGCGTGAACGAGGCGGTCTGCGCATGGTGTTTTCTTCGGTGGGCTCGAACGCTAGCGCGATGCCGAGCGTCACTGCGGTTATCAGATTGATCCACAGAATCTGTATCGGCGTCACCGGCAGGGTAATGCCGAGTAGCAGCGCGACGATGATGGTCATGGTCTCGCCCGCGTTGGTAGGCAGCGTCCAGCTCAGCACTTTCTTGATGTTGTCGTAGACTGTCCGGCCTTCGCGTACTGCAGCCACGATGGATGCGAAGTTGTCATCTGCCAGCACCAGGTCTGCGGCCTCCTTGGCGGCTTCACTGCCTTTTCCACCCATGGCGATACCGGCATCGGCACGCTTTAGCGCTGGTGCGTCGTTAACGCCATCGCCGGTCATGGCCACTGTCATGCCGTTCGATTGCAGCAGCATTACCAACCTGAGCTTATGTTCGGGGCTGGTGCGAGCAAAAATATTGACGTCCTTTACCGCTTCCTTGAGGGCAGCATCGTTCATGGCGTCCAGGTCCACGCCAGTCAGCACCTTGTCGGGATTTTGCAGGCCAATCTGGCGACCGATAGCAGCGGCGGTGCCGCCATGATCGCCAGTGATCATTTTTACGACAATGCCCGCCCCTTGGCATTGCTGAACTGCCTTTATCGTCTCGGGTCTAGGTGGATCAATCAGGCCGACCATGCCCAGCAACGTTAACGTTCCTTGCACGTCCCCGAACTCCAACACGGTGTGCTCGGGCCGAACCGATCTCACTGCTAACGCCAATACACGCTGCCCCTTGGCAGCAATGGCGTTTGCCCGTGCGTGCCAGTATTCCGCATTGAGCGGTTCAGTTCCGCCGGCGTTTACGAACTGCTGCGTGCTCATGGCCAGTATTTGCTCTGGCGCGCCTTTCACATAGATAGAGGCATGTCGATCATGGTTGTGATGCAGTGTCGCCATGAAACGGTGTTTAGCGTCAAATGGTATGGCGTCGGTGCGGGGCCAAGCCCGATGGTCTTCATCTCTATCGATTCCGGTCTTTCCGGAAAATGCTAGCAAGGCACCCTCCATCGGGTCGCCCTCTACCTTCCATAAGTCATCATGCAGGCGCAGCACGGCATCGTTGCAAAGACCTGCTGCTCGCCCCAATTCTGACAGCGCGGGGTGAGACGATATGTCGATTAACTGATCGGCAAGACTGATGCTTCCCGCTGGCTGATAACCTGCGCCATCGACGGTGAAGAGGAGATCGTTCGTGACGACCGATGCCACCATCATTTCGTTGCGGGTGAGAGTGCCGGTCTTGTCAGTGCAGATGACGGATACCGAACCTAGCGTTTCGATGGCCGGTAGGCGACGCACGATGGCGTTGCGGCGAGCCATTGCCCGTACTCCTACAGCCAGCGTAATAGTAAGGACTGCTGGCAGCCCTTCAGGTATCGCCGCTACCGACATCCCCACCACGACCATGAAGATCTCGGTGAATGCGTAGTGCCCGACATAATGGCCGAACACGAGCAAAAGGCCACCGACTAACAAGATCAAGATCGTCAGCCAGCGCGCGAATACGTTCATTTGCTGCACCAGCGGGGTGGTCAGCGTTTCTACTCCTGCAAGCAGCGTACTGATGCGTCCGATTTCAGCAACTGCTGCGGTAGCAACTACAACCCCTGTTGCTTGCCCGCAAGTCACGAGGGTGCCGCTGAATGCCATGCATGTACGATCACCCAGGGCAGCTTCAAGACCTACTGGTTCAGTATGTTTTTCTACTGGTAGGGATTCACCGGTGAGAATTGCTTCTTGAATTTGCAGTCTGTTCGCGTGCAGCAGGCGTAAATCAGCAGGTACTTTGTCTCCGGCCTCCAGCAATACAATATCGCCCGGTACTAGCGCCTCACCTACAACACTCAAGCGTTCGCCTGCGCGAACTACTGCTGCGTGCGGTGCCAACATCTGCCGGATAGCGTCCATGGCTTTTTCCGCTTTGCCTTCCTGGACGTATCCAATGATTGCGTTTGCAATTACTACCGCAAGAATCACCACCGTGTCCCACAGATGTTGCAGCATCGCGGTAATCGCAGCGGATCCTAGAAGCACATAAATCAGAATGTTGTGAAATTGCAGCAAGAATCTGAGCCACGCAGGCCGACGTGCGGCTTCTGGTAGCCTGTTGAAACCAGTGCGGGCAAGCCTGGCTTGAACTTCGGTTGCCTCCAACCCGACATGCTCATTCACCTCGAGCAGGTTCATCACTTGCTCTGCAGGCAGCGTATGCCACGCCACGGAATGCGTGGGAACTAGTGTTAGCTCAGCTGCTGCGTCGACCACCGGCTTCTTCAATGAATATCTCCTGTGCGCATAGCTCGACTGAACTGGGCTGAGTTGGTCATGGGCGGGCGCGGGTATAGCAGAACGCTTAAAAAATCGTTGGATTTTCTTACATTCACTCTATTAACCAGCTGATACGAACTAAAAGATCCATGCAACCAAGCGCTTGATGATTATTGACTTAAATCAAATTGTTGGCAGACGGTAGTGTGACAAGATATTTACGGAGCAATCTATTCTTCGATCTAAGCCTCTTGTGATTTATGGTCGCAGCACCCTGATATTGCTTTTAGTAAGTTCGATCTGTTAAGAGTATTGGAATGCAGTTGCTGCAATACTTTTATAAATCATTACGTTACAGTCCACATAGGGCTTGCACTCATAGTAAGAGTGCAAGCAATGAGGTACCTAGCTTGATTGAG
Organism: Pseudomonas sp. G5(2012); assembly: GCF_000408945.1. Lineage (NCBI taxonomy): Bacteria > Pseudomonadati > Pseudomonadota > Gammaproteobacteria > Pseudomonadales > Pseudomonadaceae > Pseudomonas > Pseudomonas sp. G5(2012). The sequence goes on along the minus strand of NZ_APIO01000073.1, from coordinate 22,891 downwards.
CACTGCTGTCGACCGGGTTCTCATCCAGCACCTCTAGTGCTTCTGGCAACTCGGTAATCACGCTGAAGTCGCTCACTTCAACGGCACCCAATCCATAGCCCAACAAGTGGAACGAAAACGCCTTACGCGACTGCGGATTGTCAAAGCTGAAGTCCATCTCCAGTGGCTGGTCTGCTGTGACGACCATTTCGGCTGGCAGGCCCAGCTGGACATCCTGCTCCAGCTCCTTGGCCTTGAGCAGTATGTAGGCGTTCTGTTGTGGATCTACCGAGCGCACGGTCAGGCGAACGCGAGTGTGCGAGCCCTTAGGCATTTCGAGGTACTGAGCACCGATAAGGTTGTCGGCCCAGTCATCCTTGATCTGCGCTTGAAGCGGGATGATAGCGGGGCTGCCGAACTGGTAGTGCTGGTTCAATGGTGTCCGGAGCAGCGAGTGATCCAGCGCCGTCGCTCTTGCTGTGATTTGTCGGGCGCGTTTACCGCCGTACTGACCAGTCAAGGTCGCACGCTCGGCAATAAAGCCTTTGCTGGCGTAAAACCGACAGCGCTGTTGAAAATCACACTCGGTCAAGGTGCCTTGGCCATCGTGATAGCGCAGCTTGTCGTTGGTGAATGACATAATTTCGCGGCCCGTTTCATAATCACGAAACAGGGACCGACCGCTCAAGGCTGAGGGGGCAGGCAAGGCGAAGTAGTCGAGTATCGAGGCACTCAGATCGACATGCCCGTAGACCCCAGACTTCACCCTGGGCAACTGATCCTGTTCGGGCGCTAGCATCAGGTTGAAGCCCCATGAGGAAGCCAGGCGTACACCATCTATGCTGTGGGACTCGTCCGAGGTGATTACCACCAGGGTGTCTTTCAAGATGCCCTGACGTTCCAGGCTGCTGAAGAATTGTCCGAGAGCATCATCCAGATATCCGACGGCGGCCTGCTTGGGTGTGTCGTAGCGCTCAAGGTAGTCTTCAGGGGCCGAATAGGGTTGGTGGGTGCCAACGGTCAGCAGGGTCAGCATCCACGGCTTTTTCTGCTTTTTCAGCTGGCCGACGTATTCGAGCGCCCCCTCGAAGAAAGCCTTGTCATCCTTGCCCCAAGGGAACTCCAGGTAGTTGCTATTAGAGAACCATTCCAACCCGTGCGTAGCGTCGAAGCCGATGTGCGGCATGATCTTGTCTTTGGCCATGAATCGCAGGCCTGCCCCCTGAAGGTAGTGCGTGGCAAACCCGTTCTTGCGCAACTGGGCAGGTAGGCAGGCTTGGTTGCGCTCACTCTGGGTCAACATTTCGACCCCCTTGGGCGTGCCGTTGTCCAGCTTGTCGTAATCGCCACAAAGCATCGCGTAGAGGCCGCGAATGGTTTGATGGCTGTGTAATACATAGTCCGGCGTATTCATGCCGCGTTCTGCCCAATGACTGAGGTTGGGCATGAGGTTTTCTTGATACCTGCTGTGCAGGGCTTGGCGGTTGACGCCGACGTAAGCGCCAGGAATACCTTCCAGCGCGATGATCAACACATTACGCGCACGCCCCGGTGCCGCGAGCAATTTCTGTCCGTCCAAATCGAGCTGAGTGAGCCCCGCCATTTGCGGTGGGACATCGACAACATCACCTTCCAACCACTCTTCTGCGCTTGCCTGAACATCGCCAACGCTCGCGGCCATCAACTGGTGCGGGAGGTTGAACAAGCGCCACTGGTCTTCCTCTGAGGGGGACAGGTGCTGAGCGCCCCAATGGGTGATCAATAGCAGTAGCGGTGCTCCCCACGCGCTTCGCGGCAAGCCTGGAGCGGCAGTGGAACGTCCCAGATACTGCGTGATCAGCCAAATCACCAGTCCAAGAAACAGAGTGGCGGCTAGCCAAGGCTGGGCGAAACCACCACCGGTAGAGTTTTCCAAAAACTGAGGGTCGATCAGGTAGTGCAGGTCTGAGGAGTTTGGAAGTCTACCGACCGCGCTGACCAGTTCGGCAGTCGCCAGCGTCATAACTCCCCATGCCAGCAGCACTGGAAGTGCTAACCACCAAGGACGGCGATGCAGGAGTACGATGAGCAGGCTCGCAGTTCCCAGATCTGAAAGGTAGCCGAGTGGATTCGACCAACCCAGTGCCGCACGCATGCACACAGGCACGATCAGAACCAGTCCGAACAGAGTGATGAGACGTGCATAGGGTTGTCGTAACCAGCGACGGATAATGTTCACAGTGGCCTTCCAGACATTAAATCTTCATACAAGTGTGCTGGATGGTATCAAGCGATGGGAAGACTGATCGGGTTATTCGAAAAGGGCATGGGGTATGGAAGCGATGGGCGGCCTGTATATTGTTTCGCATGCGAATAGGTTCTGGCCTAAAACCCCCATTCCAGAGCAATGAATGAACAGCATTAATGCCTGGTTATGGCCTTAAACATTAACTGTTTCAGGCTGTTTAACGCCGCCATGTTCGTGTAGGCCAGATGTTAATCTATTACCTTTTAAGTGATCCCAAGGATGTTGATGACCAAGCATCAAGCTAAAGCCGAAACCCCTAGAGCAGCAGCGATTCTGACTCGCTTCCTGTCGTCGGAATCCGCTGGCGGTCTCGTGTTGATGGGCGCAGCTCTGGCCGCTCTGATTGTTGCTAACTCGCCTGTATCCCAGAGTTACTTTGCAGCCTTACACAGCGTTTGGATGGGCATGTCTGTAGAGCATTGGGTGAATGATGGTCTGATGGCGATCTTCTTCCTGATGGTCGGTCTTGAAATCAAACGAGAGGTGCTGGCCGGTGGGCTTTCCACTTGGGGGCAGCGCGCCTTACCTGGATTTGGTGCTTTGGGCGGCATGGTTGTTCCTGCGCTGATCTACATCGCAATAAACTGGGGTAATCCTGAGACCTTGGGGGGATGGGCGATCCCGGCCGCTACTGACATCGCATTCGCTTTAGGTGTTTTGTCGTTACTGGGTAAGCGAGTCCCGACTTCGCTGAAAGTGTTTCTGGCTGCCTTAGCGATCATTGACGATCTGGGCGCAGTGGTGATCATCGCCTTTTTCTATACGTCGGGCCTTTCCATGCCGATGTTACTGGCCTCGCTTGCGACTCTGGTCATTCTGATCGCAATGAATCGATTGGGCGTAAGGCGATTGTTCCCGTATCTCCTGGTCGGTGGTGTACTGTGGTTCTTCGTGCTGCAATCGGGTGTACATGCCACGCTGGCGGGTGTCGCTGTGGCGATGTGCATCCCAATGGGCAAGCCAGAAGAGGAAGCCCGATCTCCGCTGCTTTTCCTGGAAGAGAAGCTGCACATGTGGGTAGCGTTCGCAGTGGTGCCGATTTTTGGTTTCGCCAACGCGGGTGTTTCATTGTCCGGAATTTCGATGGAGAACCTGGTCGATCCGGTTCCGCTGGGTGTAGCCCTGGGTCTGTTGGTGGGCAAGCAGGTCGGTATTTTCCTATTGGCTGCTCTGACCATTCGTATGGGCTTGGCCAAGCTGCCGGAAGGGAGCACCTGGGTTCAACTCTATGGCGTAGCACTGTTGTGCGGCATTGGTTTCACCATGAGCCTATTCATTGGCAATCTGGCGTTCGCCGGATCAGCTCTTTTGATTGATGAAGTCAAAGTCGGGGTATTGATCGGATCGATTCTGGCAGCGTTCGGTGGCGTTATAGTCCTTCGCCGCAGCAGCGTCCTAACGAGTGCTGCCGTAGCCAAATAATCTCTCTTGAGATGACCACAGTATTTCTCGAAACCTACAAATACTGTGGTTTAGAAACCTGCGTCAGCGAAGCAACAAGACAGGCATTCAGGCTGTTCGAAGCACTGTCTAAGTTGTGTTATCACCAGGAACTGTTGGATATCCATAAAGCCCGGCCAAGTGCCTAATGCTGTTCACTTAAGACTATTTTCGGCGGGCAAGAAATCTGTGGCGAGGGGATTTATCCCCGTTGGGCCGCGAAGCGGCCCTCAGCGTCTTTTCAAACAGATCGAGTGGTTCGCATTGACGACTGCTTCGCAGCCGAACGGGGATAAATCCCCTCGCCACAAATGTGGCCCCCCCACGCATAAGTGAACAGCATTACGGCCAAGTGCCGGTTTTTACCCACCAGTTAATTTTTCCTCACAACCGATCCTTGTTTGACTGATTGCCCGTAGAAATTTTACGCAAAATTTACGAGGCTTTGAGATTGAGCATTCGATACTGCGTGGCGCTAACTTAGTAGGCTACTTTCTATGTCCTTCGCAGCAATGCGGCTCATCGGCTTCATCCTAGGCATTTTTCTGATCACGCTGGCCGTAAGCATGGCTATCCCCATGATTACGCTGGTGGCCTTCGAGCGTAGCGACGATCTGTCGGCCTTTCTCTGGTCGAGTTTGATTACCTTCATCAGCGGTCTTCTTTTGATCGTGCGTGGGCGCCCTGATACTGGCCAGCTCCGTCCGAGGGATATGTACTTGTTGACGACTGGCAGTTGGGTGGTGGTGTGTACCTTCGCGGCGTTGCCAATGGTGTTCATTAGTCACATCAGTTACACAGACGCTTTCTTCGAAACGATGTCCGGCATCACAACCACGGGCTCAACTGTCCTGAGTGGTTTGGATACCGCTTCACCAGGATTGTTGATCTGGCGCTCGATGCTGCACTGGCTAGGTGGTATCGGCTTCATCGGCATGGCTGTGGCGATCCTTCCACTGTTGCGAGTGGGTGGCATGCGTCTTTTCCAGACAGAGTCCTCAGACTGGTCGGAGAAAGTGACGCCGCGTTCGCATGTGGCAGCCAAGTACATCCTCTTTCTCTATCTGGGACTTACTGGCACCGGGGCTCTGGCACTCTGGATCGCTGGGATGACGCCGTTTGAAGCGGTCAACCACGCAATGTCGTTGATCTCTACTGGCGGATTCTCCACTTCGGACGCCTCGCTTGGGCATTGGACGCAGCCAGCGATTCACTGGGTAGCGGTGGTCATCATGATTCTGGGTAGCCTGCCCTTTACCTTGTACGTCGCAACATTGCGCGGCCATAGGCGTGCGCTACTGAAGGATCACCAGGTACGCGGATTTCTTGGATTCTTGATTGTCACCTGGCTGGCTGTTGGTACATGGCTATGCTTTCACAGCGACTACGTTTGGTGGGATGCATTTCGTATTGTGGCGGTCAACGTGACCTCCGTCGTCACGACCACAGGAGTTGCAGTTGGCGATTACACACTATGGGGTAGTTTTGCCGTTCTGTTGTTCTTCTATCTGACGTTTGTCGGCGGATGCTCAGGCTCGACGGCTGGCGGACTGAAAATTTTCCGCTTCCAAGTTGCTGCATCCCTACTCGTGAGTAGCTTGAAGCAGTTGATCCATCCTCGAGCCGTGATTCAGAAGAAGTACAACGGTCACCCCATTGACGAGGAGATCTTGCGCTCACTTTTAACCTTCTCATTTTTCTTCACCATCACCATTGCCATAATCGCCTTGGGACTGGCTCTGATCGGGCTGGACTGGACAACTGCTTTAAGTGGCGCCGCTACTGCAGTATGCAACGTTGGACCAGGCCTGGGCACGATCATCGGGCCTGCCGGTAACTTCTCATCACTACCTGATGCAGCAAAATGGTTACTGACCATTGGCATGTTACTGGGGCGGTTGGAAATCCTAACCGTGCTGGTACTTATTACGCCGGTCTTTTGGAGGTATTAGCCTACCTATTGTGAATTTGAGGCTGGACTTTGAAAGCAAGCTCCGTGCATTGTTCGGCGAGTACGGCTTCAGTCTGCAGAACGTCATCAACCTGCTTGATCCTCAGGTAGCCGCTCCCCTGGTGCTGCTGCCGCACCGAAGACAGCCCTAAAGCCCGCAAGGTGAAAATCTATAAGAATCCGAATTCTGGTGAGTTGATCGAAAGCAAGGACGGAAACCATCGACAATCGAAAGAATGGAGAGCCGAGTTCGGTGCAGATGTTGTTGAGTCGTGGCGCACTCAATAACATCATTTGTAAGCACAAAAGGCCCTGTGAGGGTAATGCCAGTCAGCTAAGCTGATTGGCATTTTTTTTGGAGGTAAGAATCCCGATTAGGCGTCATCGCAGCGACCGTTTGAGAAGCCCAAAATTATTAGGCTAACTCAGCTTCCCACTCAAGGCCTTGGTTTCGACTACAGTAGAAAGACTCTGCATAAAGCCATAACAAGACGGAGAGATTTCCATGCGAGTAAACAAACGCTTTAGCCTCTTTGCGGCCACCGCTGCGTTGACAGTCTCGTGCGCAGCTAACGCCGCACCTGTGTTCATAAACATCCTTACAGGTGGCACTAGCGGGGTCTACTACCCCATTGGGGTTGGGCTGTCACAGATCTACAGCGATGGGATTCCGGGGGCGAAGACTTCTGTCCAGGCGACAAAAGCCTCGGTGGAAAATCTCAACCTTTTACAAGCTGGTCGTGGGGAGCTCGCTCTGGCACTCGGGGACTCTGTAGCTGATGCAAAAAACGGCGTGGAAGATGCCGGGTTCAAGGCCCCGCTGACAAAGTTGCGAGCAATTGCAGGCGCCTATCCGAACTACATTCAAATTGTTGCGAGCAAAGAGTCCGGCATCAAAACCTTGGCGGATCTGAAAGGGAAAACCATCTCCGTCGGCGCCCCGAAATCCGGTACCGAGCTGAACGCGCGTGCGATCTTCAAAGCTGCGGGATTGACGTACGAAGATATGAGCAAAGTCCAATACCTACCCTTTGCGGAGTCGGTCGAGCTGATCAAAAACCGTCAGTTAGATGCCACGCTTCAGTCCTCGGGGTTAGGAATGGCGGCCATTCGCGACCTTTCCTCAACCATGGCATTGAACTACGTCTCCATCCCTCCTGATGTAGTTTCGAAAATCGGCAATGCCGCGTATCAGCCTGCTCAAATTCCAGCCAATACCTATGACGGACAGCCCGAATCAGTGCCTACGGTGGCGATCACCAATATCTTGGTGACACGCGAGGATATTTCGGATGACGTTGCCTACCAGATGACCAAGCTGATGTTCGAAAACCTCACTCGTTTAGGTAATTCTCACTCAGCTGCCAAGGATATCAAGTTGCAAAATGCTGCCAAGAATCTGCCCATTCCACTTCACCCCGGTGCCGAACGCTACTACAAGGAAGCTGGAGCGCTGTAATCCTAAAATGCGCCACGGGGATGGTCGCTAGAGCGATAGAGCGGTTCGTACCCCTTCAATGTAGTTTTGAGGCAGGTACCCAATGAGCGAAGATCATCATGGCATCGCCGCCAACCCACGCGACTGGCCTAAGACGCTGTTCTACGTGGCGTTGTTGTTTTCAGTTTTCCAGATTGTCACCGCTGCGTTTGCACCGGTTTCCAGCCAGGTGCTGCGCGCGGTGCACGTTGGTTTCCTGCTGTGGGTGGTGTTTCTGAGTTACCCGGCGTATGGCAGAGCACGCCCTTGGCAGCCGTTGGCCTGGATATTGAGCCTCGCGGGGATTACCACTGCCCTGTATCAATGGATCTTCGAAGCGGATTTGATCCAGCGTTCAGGTGACCTGACATCTGCGGACATGGTGGTTGGGCTGGTATTGATCGCATTGGTGTTTGAGGCGGCTCGTCGGGTGATGGGTATCGCGTTGCCTGTCATCTGTGGACTGTTTTTGGCATACGGTCTATTGGGTGAATACCTGCCAGGCGACTTGGCACATCGAGGCTACGGTTTCGATCAAATCGTCAACCAGTTGTCATTCGGCACCGAGGGGCTCTACGGCACACCCACCTACGTTTCCGCTACCTATATTTTCCTGTTCATTTTGTTCGGTTCCTTTCTCGAACAGGCCGGCATGATCAAATTGTTCACTGACTTCGCGATGGGCTTGTTTGGCCACAAACTCGGGGGGCCGGCAAAAGTATCAGTCGCGTCATCGGCTTTGATGGGGACGATCACAGGCTCAGGCATTGCAAACGTTGTCACGACAGGACAGTTCACGATTCCATTGATGAAGCGCTTCGGCTACAAGGCAGCATTTGCTGGCGGCGTAGAGGCGACTTCGAGCATGGGCAGCCAGTTGATGCCGCCTGTGATGGGGGCTGTCGCCTTCATTATGGCGGAAACAATTAATGTCCCGTTTGTAGAGATTGCCAAAGCTGCGTTGATTCCAGCCATCCTGTATTTCGGTTCGGTGTTCTGGATGGTTCACCTTGAGGCAAAACGCTCCGACCTTAAAGGGCTACCCAAAGACCAATGTCCCAGCGCATGGGGTGCGGTAAAGGAAAGCTGGTATTTGCTGATTCCGCTTTTTGTCCTGGTCTACCTGCTGTTTTCCGGACGTACCCCGCTATTCTCCGGAATGGTGGGTCTGGCGCTAACAGCCATCGTTATTCTCGGTTCGGCAATCATTCTTCGGGTGTCCAGTTTCGCGTTGCGGTGCGCGTTCTGGATCGCGCTGGGTGTCCTCTGTGTCGGCTTTTTCCAGTTGGGTATCGGCGTGATTTTTGCGGTGATCGCCACGTTGGTGGTCATCTGCTGGTTCATTCAGGGAGGCCGGGAAACCCTGAGTATTTGCCTGCATGCCTTGGTCGAAGGTGCTCGTCATGCTGTGCCGGTCGGGATTGCTTGCGCGCTGGTGGGGATCATCATCGGCGTAGTGTCATTGACGGGCATAGCCTCGACCTTCGCTGGTTACATACTGGCCATAGGCAGGGATAACTTGTTGTTGTCACTGATACTGACGATGGTTACCTGCCTGGTGTTGGGTATGGGTATCCCGACGATTCCCAACTACATCATCACCAGTTCGATTGCAGCACCCGCACTGTTGGAGTTGGGTGTACCGCTGATCGTGTCGCACATGTTCGTTTTCTATTTCGGAATTCTTGCAGACCTTACCCCACCGGTTGCCTTGGCATGCTTTGCCGCAGCGCCCATCGCCAAGGAAACAGGATTCAAGATCAGTCTGTGGGCGGTTCGTATTGCACTGGCTGGCTTTGTCATTCCTTTCATGGCGGTCTACAACCCTGCGCTTATGATGCAAGGCGACAATTTGTGGATGACTGCCTATATGTTGGTCAAGACCATGTTGGCCGTTGGTCTTTGGGGAATGGCGTCCACAGGTTATCTGCAACAGAAGATGCCGGTTTGGGAGCGATTATTGTGTTTCGCGGCAGGTGCTTTGTTGGTCGTTGCGCTGCCGTTGACCGATGAAATCGGTTTTGTGCTGGGTGTGATGCTGATACTTCAGCATGTCTGGCGGTCTCGCCGTGGCGGACTGGCCAGAGCATGATCGGCTTGTGCCTGGGGCTGGCGGGAGTCGCCTGGGCCCAACTCCCAATCTCGAGCTTTACACTGGCTTGGAATCACACAATCGAAAAAATTCGTTGGGAAGAAGACTACCGCGTCTCGGAACAGGGACTTGTGCTCATCGAGGCCAGGGTTAAAGGAAATGGTGCGGGTATGGAAATTCCCCCTGGGGCCAGGTTGGAAAAAGGCAGTTGGCACTATCAACGTCACCTGCCGCCCTTGCAGCCTCTGAGTCTGGGACGCACCCCGCAAGCAGGTGACTACCAGTTATGCTTCCTGCAGCAGTGTCATGAAATGAGTGAGTGGCTAGGGCCACCCATCAGCAATCCGGCCTCAGTGGATTTGTGGAGTTGCCGCATCCGCTCAGGACAACACTAAGTGGCCGGGGTGGCGCAAACGTGAAAGCCCTGTCCGGATACGAACGTCCAGTACCCGGACAGAGAGGCATCAGCTCATGCCAAGCCAGTTTGGTAACGCCAGGGAGATCCAAGGCACGTAGGTAATCAGAATCAGGAACAGCAGCAGTAACATTAGCCAAGGCATGGCTGCTCTGATCGTTGCCGGCAGTGTCATACCCGTTACAGCAGAGGTCACGAACAGGTTCAGACCCACGGGCGGCGTGATCAAGCCGATTTCCAGGTTCACCACCATAATAATTCCAAGGTGAATGGGGTCGATACCCAGCTTCATGGCGATGGGGAAAAGGATCGGTGCCAGGATCAGGATGATGGCCGACGGTTCCATAAAGGCCCCCGCAATCAACAACACAATGTTCACCACCAGCAGGAACATCACCGGTGTCAGACCCGCCTCTATCACCCACGCGGTAATCTGTTGCGGTAGTTGCTCAGTGGTCAAAACGTGCGCGAAGAGCATGGCGTTGGCAATAATGAACATCAGCATGATGCTCAGCTTGGCCGAGTCCAGCAGGACTTTTGGTGTTTCGCGGAACGTTAAGTCTTTGTAGACGAACAAGGCGATGAAGGCCGAGTAAACGGCCGCCACGGCCGCAGCTTCGGTTGGGGTAAACATCCCGGAGTAGATACCTCCCAGGATGATGAGCATCAGCAATAGACCCCAGAGCGCCTTGCGTGCCGTGCTAAGCCATTCACGGAACGTCGCGCGCGGCATGGCGGGCAGCTTTTTCTTCACGGCGACGATGTAGATCGCCACCATCAACACCAGCCCCAGCAGCAGGCCTGGCAACACCCCGGCCATAAACAGTTTGCCGACAGACGTTTCGGTCGCGGCTGCATAGACCACCATGACGATCGAGGGTGGAATCAGGATGCCCAAGGTTCCCGCGTTACAGACGATCCCCGCGCCAAAGGCCTGCGGATAACCGGAGCGGACCATGCCGGCAATGGCAATTGAACCCACCGCCGCCACAGTGGCTGGGCTGGATCCTGAAAGGGCCGCGAACAACATGCACGCCAACACGGCAGCGATAGCCAGACCACCACGAATATGACCGACACAGGCATTGGCAAAGTCAATCAACCTCCGAGCGACGCCACCGGTGGTCATGAAGGCCCCAGCGAGCAGAAAGAACGGGATGGCCAGCAGCGTGTAGTGCTCCGACGTCTCGAACAGTTTGATCGCCAGTGAGCGCACGGAGTCAGGACTGAAAAAAACGATGGTCAGTGAGCCCGCCAAGCCCAGGGAGATGGCAATGGGAACGCCGATAAACATCAGCACGAACAGTGATACAAACAGGAAGGCAATAGTCATGACTTGTCATCCTCGTGTTCAGTCAGCTTCAACGCATCTGCGGCTTCATCAGCCAGGCCCAGGCCGGTCTGCCTGTTTTGCAGGATGCGCACGAGAATTTCAGCGAAACGGATGAAAACCAGGGCGAACCCTACGGGGACGATCAACCCGATGTGCCATTGCATGATCCCGTACTGGCCCAGGTCTTCGGCGCCAATTTGGGCAACCATCAGGGTCTGGATCCAGCCAAAACTGGCGATGCTGAGCAGCCCGGCATAAGACAGGCAGAAAAGGCAGGCGATGATGCCAATGAACCGTTGCACCGGTTTGCTGGCCAGCTTGACCAGGGCGTCGACGCCGATATGGCCTGCTGTGCGGACGCCGTACGACAACCCGAAAAAAATCAGCCAGCCAAACAGGGCCTTGGTCAGTGAGGTGCTCCAGGTCATGGCCTGTGCCATACCCATGACGCCGTCGCCGATGGCGAACAGCGATTCGCTAGCGCCTTCCCAGCTCTCGGCGAGGCGGTAGAACAGGGTGTAGAGGTTGTTGAGGACAACGTAGACGAATGTTACCAACGTCATGGCCGCCAGAAGGAAGACGATGAAGCCTTCCTCGAAGTGTTCCCAGATGCGCCGAAGAGCATTCATGGATGGCATCTCCTGTAGCAGACGACAGGCAGGTGCTGTCAGGGCGGCAACACCTGCCGACGACCGATCATTGGGCCTGGTTGGCAGCTTCAGCGGCAGTGATCAGCTCGGCGCCGATATCACCTTCAAATTTTTTCCACACCGGTTTCATCGCGACACGCCATTGTTCGCGTTGCTCAGGCGTCAGGATGATGATTTCGGTGGTTTTGGCCGCGATGATGTTCTGCTTGGCATCCTGGTTCAGTTTCTCAGCCTCTTTGTTCACATGAGCGGTGACTTCGACGAGTATCTTGTCCAGCTCGCTGCGAAGCTCCGGCGACAAACCGTTCCAGAACTTGGTGTTGGTGATCAGCATGTAGTCCAGGACACCGTGGTTGGATTCGGTGATGTACTTCTGTACCTCATGCATTTTCTGGCTGTAGATGTTCGAGTAAGGATTCTCCGCGCCATTGACGACACCGGTCTGCAAGCCCTGATAAACCTCGGCGAAGCTCATCTTGCGCGGATTGGCGCGTATGACTTTGAACTGCTCTTCAAGCACGGCGGAGGCCTGCACCCGGAACTTCAGGCCACGGGCATCACCCGGCACTCGTAGCGCTTTGTTCGCGGACAGTTGTTTCATCCCGTTGTGCCAATAGGCCAGTCCAGTGATGTTTTTGTCTTCCATGGACTTGAGCAGTCCCTGGCCCTGCGGGCTCAGTTGGAAGCGGTCAACCGCCGTGATGTCATCAAAGAGGAAAGGCAGGTCGAACAGTTGAACGGTCTTGGTGTAGTGCTCGAACTTGGCCAGCGACGGTGCAATCATCTGTACGTCCCCGAGCAGTAAGGCCTCCATCTCTTTGCCATCGCCAAACAACGAGGAGTTCGGGTAGACCTCGACCTTGACCTTGCCGGGCAAGCGTTCTTCCACCAGCCTCTTGAATAACAGGGCGCCTTGGCCCTTGGGTGTCTGCTCTGCAACGACGTGGGAGAATTTTATAATTACCGGATCTGCAGCCATGGCCATGCTCATGGTGCCAAGGGCAAGGGCGCAGGCAACTGCTTTCCAAATAGGTTTGAACATTGGAGGGATTCCTCTTGTTTTCGTTTTTTCGTACAGTTCCATGCTCTGAAAAGCATGTGCACGGCGGACAAGAGCAAGTCTAGGCAGAAAACTGGAATTTGGAGGGGGATGGCTGAATGTAGTAAGAAATCTTGTATGTAATAATCTCCTCTGAAACAACCTCTTACAATTGATGCTTGAGATGAGCGTGGTGTGACTTTCTCTGACCAGTCTGAAGATTCTGTCTGGAACAAACGCATGCCGCCGATTCGAAATTGCACCCATTATTCAAGCGATTGGAGGCCGAAGAAGTTTCCGTGTTTTTATTCAGACCCCAGTCGAAATGAGCGTCGTCGGCAAAAAGGCCAACTGACCTATATACGCTCTTATTCTGAAGCGATGAGCATGAGCTCAGTAGATGCGCTACTGGTGATGCGTTGATCGATGATGAGATTGTCATCGGTATCGATGACTTTTAAAACCGCTAACCCGTCGCGGCGAAATATATCCTGTTGCTCTACCTCGGGCTGACCGGGGTGTCCGCTCTGGCGTTATGGGGCGCGGGCATGACACCTTTCGATGCGATCAATCATGCGATGTCATTTATTTCAACGGGCGGCTTTTCAACCTCGGATGCATCCCTGGCGCACTGGCCTCAACCGGCTATTCATTGGGTTTCAGTGGTCGTCATGATAGTGGGCAGCCTGCCTTTCACCTTGTATGTCGCCACACTACGGGGCAACAAAAGTGCATTATTAAAAGACCATCAGGTGCGAGGGTTCATTGGATTTCTGGTGATTACCTGGCTGCTATTTGGTACGTGGTTGTGCATTAACAGCGACTACAGCTGGTGGGATGCGTTTCGTATCGTGGCCGTCAATGTAACCTCGATAGTCACGACCACGGGTTTAGCTCTCGGGGATTACACCTTGTGGGGCAGCTTTTCTGTCTTGCTGTTTTTCTATTTGACCTTCGTCGGCGGCTGCTCTGGGTCTACGGCGGGAGGCCTTAAAATATTTCGCTTTCAGGTCGCCTCCTCCTTGCTGATGGGCAGCCTGAAACAACTGATTCATCCTCGTGCGGTGATTCGAAAAAAATACAACGGCCATCCCATTGACGAAGACATCGCACGTTCGCTGCTGACCTTTTCATTCTTTTTCACCATCACCATCGGTGGCATTGCCCTGGGGTTGGCGCTGATCGGTCTTGACTGGACGACAGCCTTAAGCGGTGCTGCCACCGCAGTTTGCAACGTGGGTCCCGGCCTGGGGACGATTATTGGTCCAGCAGGCAACTTCTCGACCTTGCCGGATGCGGCAAAATGGCTGCTGACGGTCGGCATGCTCTTGGGAAGGCTGGAGATTCTGACGGTGCTGGTGCTGCTCACACCAGTCTTTTGGAGGTACTAATCGAGTCGATAGCGACGGCCTGGCAGCCCGGGTTCAGAATCAAATCAGAGCCAACAACTTGGCGTTACTGGCTCATCAACTACTTGGCAACAGCATCATGGGCCGGCAAGGAAGTCGCATCGTTAGCCACGTTGGCGGCGGCGGGATGGCTGGCGAACCGCGCTATCACGACCTCGGCCTTCGGATCAACATACAGTGCCTGGCCATAGACACCTCGGGCCATGAAGGCACGATGCTCATTATGGGTTTGCCACCACCTGTCGTGATAGCTCCAGCCAGCCAAAGACCTGTCGTTCGCTCAGATTGCCGAAGGTACCGGCCTACCTATGGCCTGATAAACATTCCACGATATCTGAAATTCAGGAAAACATAACAGATCATGGTGGCTGTCAGGCCGACCAATATGTACTGGACGCGGGGCAGGAATATAACCAGCCCACCCAAAGACAACACGATCAAGGTGTTTTGTATTATGTATTTCCTTATTTTGGGCACGGCTACGAAATAGCCATATTGCTTGCCTAGGAAAAACAAGGCCATGCCGATGATTGACATAATCTGGAAATCGCGTATCGCAATGTCATTCAGGATCGCATGCCTGATCAAATTGGCGAGGAGTGCTAGCCCCATAAACAGAAAAAGGTGCGAGTAGATCAGGGAGTGCCCACTCATACTGCTTTCTTTGTTGCTCAGCAGGTAAAAGCTTTCAAAATAGATCCACCAGATACTGCAAACCATGATAAATCCGGTGATTGCCGTCATTACGGTATAACGATCCCATTCAATGTTGGATAAACCTGCAGAAAGGCTAATGACTGACTCGCCCAATAAGATGAGGGTGAGCAAGCCCAGTCGTTCAACCAAGTGTTCTGTATGTGCTGGCAATGGCTTTAGGTTGCTCCCGACAATTACAGGCAAGAGAATGTCAAGAAAAATTCCAAGGTAAGCAACAAGGTAACGCATGGGTGGGTCAAAAAGAATGGATGAAAGACTAATAACTGCGCTGACTAACAGGGCGAAGCCAAGCCTGGCGGAGAATTTGCCACGGTCATCGTGTTTTCTTCTGGACGATATGTACAAAATGCTGATGATGACACGTATACCAAAATAACAGGCCATAACAAGCGGATAGTTTACTTCTGGTATTTTCTCAATCAGTGCAGAGAGCACAATGAGCAGCAACATCATAAACAATGTTGCCAGGCGGTGAGGGTTACTGTCTGTATCAAACCTGTTGGCGTAAATCGTGTGACTAGACCAGATCCACCATAATGGAACAAAAAGCAGTAAAAACGTCCATACTTGCTCAGGCTCAAAGTGCCCGTGATGAACATGACCGAGAATGTGCGTAACCTTGCCAATTGCAACAACAAAAATCAGGTCAAAAAACAACTCTAACCATGTGGCGTGTCGATTTTTGTCATAATACTTCAAGGACTTCATGCGCTGCTGGCTCCGTCTGCACCTCTTTAATGTAGAAGGAAACTAACGGATAAGCGAACGGGTGGCCGGGAATAGCTAGCGATTGTTACGATAGCGTTCGGTCAAGGACTGCACGAGGGTGACGTAGGATTGCGTCTCGGCGTAGGGAGGCACCCCGTTGTGCTCGACCACGGACGCTTCGCCAGCGTTGTAACCGGCCAACGCCAGCACCTGGTTGCCGTTGAAACGCTTGAGCAGCCAGGCCAGGTAGCGCACGCCGCCACGAATGTTCTGCCGAGCGTCGAATGGATCGTCTACGGCGAAGCGCTCGGCGGTGGCGGGCATCAATTGCATCAGCCCCTGGGCGCCAGCTTCGGAAATGGCGTTGGGGCGAAACGCCGATTCGGCATGTATCACCGCGCGGACCAGCGCTCTGTCGACGCCATATTGACCCGAAGCGGCTTCGATCTCCCGCCGATAGGAACGGGTGTCCAGGCGCAGTGAGGCGACCTTGAAATCCTTCGGCGCCCTGCACAGATAGCAGCCCTTGATGTAATAGACTTCAAGGACATCGACCCGCGCGGAAATTCCTACCGGGCGCCGGCTCACATATTGACGAACACCCTTGTGGAGGAAAGTGAACACCCGAATCCGCATCGCGCCGGAGTCGTCGTCTTGCACAAGCCGTGGCAAGGCCTTGGGCTTGGCGCCGACACCGGCGCCAGCCATGCCATCCACGCGAGTGCAGCGGGCGCTGGCGATGGCTTGACTGGTGTAGCTGATGACTCCGTCCCCGGCTTGGCACTTGAACATGGCGCTGGCGCACAGTGGCGTGACCAGCAAGGCCAGCTCGATGCCGCCAATAAGGCTCTTGCGAGCCCATCGCCATGCCCTGGAATACATCACATCGCTCCGCGCCGCCGGCGCCGATCAGGGGCGCCTGACCCGAACGTTGCCTTTGGAGGGCCTGGGGTGACCCGCCTGCTGTCCTGACAGTTATACCCCTTGTAGCCGACGTTGGGACTTACGTTGACGTACGGGCTGGAACCAGCACCGGCAAGCCCATCAACGTAAGCCCCAAACACACCATCAACTTGGCACGTATGTTTTATGTTGCTACTAAAAAGTTATTAGCTAATAACAAGGGGCTTATAGCTTTTATCGGGATTTAATAACGGGAAAGGTCTATCGGACTTAATCTATCTTTAGAATAATTTGTGATTAGTCATCGCTGCTTTTATGACTTTATGATCTGTTCCACAACAACTCGTGAGACAGGAGGTAGCTCGATGACTATTCAAATCAAACCGGTCGCCGGTCGAATTGGGGCACAACTGGAAGGGGTGAAGTTGGGGGGCGGCATCAGCGCCGAGGCATTCGAATTCATTAATCAGACACTGTTGAAATATAAAGTGCTGTTCTTTCGCGACCAACATCTGGATGACGCCGAGCACGAGGCTTTTTCCCGCCGCTTCGGCGATCAGGTCCCGCACCCGACCGTGCGTTCCGCTGAACAAGGCGCTGCGATCCTGCATTTGGACGCCAAGGAAACCCGCGCCAATTCCTGGCACACCGATGTGACCTTCGTGGCCAACTACCCGAAGATTTCCATCTTGCGTGGTGTCGTAATTCCGCCCTTTGGCGGTGATACGGTATGGGCCAATACTGCAGCAGCCTATGCTGATTTACCCGACCCGTTAAAACAATTGGCCGATAATCTTCGCGCATTGCACACCAACGTGTATGACTACGCGGCGCCGCGTAATACCGACGAGTCGGGACTCAAGCGTTATCGTGAACAGTTCACTGCTGAAGTCTACGAAACCGAACATCCATTAGTGCGAGTCCATCCGGAGTCGGGTGAAAGAAGTTTGTTGTTGGGGCACTTTGTTAAACAAATTCAAGGTGTCAGTAGCAACGATTCCAAACAACTGATTCGCCTGTTTCATGACCGTATCACCCATGTCGACAACACCGTTCGCTGGCGCTGGCAGGAGGGCGATGTGGTGATCTGGGACAACCGCGCCACCCAGCACATCGCGATCAACGATTACGGCGACGCCCCGCGCATCGTGCGCCGCACCACCATCGACGGTGATGTGCCGGTCGGGGTGGATGGTCGCTTGAGCCAGGCGCTCAAGCCGAGCCCCGAGGCGCGTTCGCCGAAAACCGAAGCCGACAAAAAACACCTCGCCGCCTGACGAGCGACTCTCATTGGTACAAGGAAGGCTGACATGAAGCTCAATGGCATTCGCCTGTTTAAAAAAGGCAGCATCGCTGCAGCGCTGGCTGCGGTTCTTGCGGTATCCGGGGCCGAGGCCGATGTCTTGCGCATCGGTGTCGCCACGGCCGGTGGCGGTGACCCGGTGACCTTCAGCGGCTCGCCTCTGGGCATCGTGCGCAATCAACAATTGCTGGAAAAAGCCTTCGCCGGAACCGGGACCGAAGTGCAGTGGTTCTTCTTCAAGGGGGCAGGGCCTGCGGTCAACGAAGCCTTCTCCAACCAGCAACTGGACTTCGCCTACCAGGGCGATCTGCCTGCAGTCGTCGGGCGCTCCAACGGACTGGACACCAAGTTGCTGGCGGCGTTGGGTGTGCGCGCCAACCTGTACCTGGCAGTGCCCAAGGGCTCGCCCCTCAAAACCATCGAGGACCTCAAAGGCAAAAAGGTCGCGATCTTCCGTGGCACCAACGGTCATCTGGTGATGATCAATCTGCTGGCGGAGCACGGGCTGACCGAGCGCGATATCAAGGCCATCAACCTCGATACCGGCAGCTCTCAGGCCGCATTGATTTCCAATGGCGTAGATGCCGCATTCGGTGGGCGTGAGTTGTTCAAGCTGCGTGACAAGGGTCTGATCGACATCGTTTACGACAATCCCGAGCAGGACGTGCGCTACACCCGGCAGACGGCGCTGGTGGTTCGCGGTGAATATGAAAAAGAGCATCCGGACAAGGTGCAAAAGGTCGTCGACACGCTGGTGGACGCGGCGAAGTGGACATCGGACGAGAGCCATCGCGATGACGTCTTCGCTGAATGGGCCAAGAGCAATGACCCCGCCGATTCACTGCGTGCCGACTTCACCGGGGTTCCTCTCAGGGACCGGGCCTCGCCTCTGATCGACAACTTTCTGATCAGCCGCTATCAGGCCGTGGCGGATCAGGCCAAGGAAGAAAAACTCATCCGTCGCCCGGTCAGTATCGATGGCTGGTTCGAAAGCAGTTATCTGCAGAAATCCCTCAAGGCCAAGGGACTGGAAAACTACTGGACGCCCTACGGCCCGGATGGCAAGCAACCGGCGGGTAACGCGGTAGCGGCCACGACGACCAGCAAGCAAGGGAGCTAGGAAAATGGCCAGGGCACAGACCGCAAGACTCGAGAAGTATGGGGCGCCGGCATTGCCGAGCGACAACGTCAAACGTCTTCCACCGTCGCCCGCTCGCCCGGTCCGCAAGGTCGAGGTACCGCGCACTTCAGCCTGGTCCGTGAACCTGGGTGACAAGGCCTTGCCCTGGCTGTTGCCGTTGCTGTTGCTGGGTTTGTGGTACCTGGGGGTGGAACGCGGCTGGCTTTCGGAGCAGGTGCTGCCACCGCCAGCCTACGTTTACCAGGCGCTGTCGGACCTGGTTGTCAGCGGGTATCTGTGGCTCAACGCATTGGCCAGCCTGCAGCGGGTTGTCGTCGGGTTCAGTCTCGGCGCCTTGCTCGGTGTGGCGCTGGGCCTGGCCATGGGACTGTCCCGGACGCTGGAGGATTATCTGCTGCCGACCTTCAACGCACTGGTGCAAATACCAGTATTGGGCTGGCTGCCGTTCGCCTTGCTGCTGTTCGGCATCGGCGAGACGCTCAAGTATGTGCTGATAGCCAAGGCCGCCCTGGTACCAATCACCCTGTGTACCTTGCAGGCGTTCCGCCAGGCGCCCAAAGGATTGTTGGAAGTCGGCCGGACCTACGGCTTCAGCCGTCGGCAAAGCGTCACCTCCATCGTCCTGCCGGCGGCAATCCCGACACTGTTTACCGGGTTCCGCCTGGGCTTCACCAAGGCCTGGCTATCGCTGGTGGTGGTCGAATTGGTGGCCTCGAGTGAAGGGCTGGGCTACCTGATCGTCTATGGACGCCAGCTGTTTCAACTGGACCTGGTGATGGCGGCCGTCGTGATAGTGGGTGCGCTCGGCCTGCTGATCGACCGCAGTTTCGATTACGCGCAGAAACGTCTAGATCGCGGACGGCCAACGGTTGGAGGGCGTCAGTCATGAGTGCGGCTTTGTCATCAGGTAGCAGTAGCCACCGGTATCGCGGTTGGGTCTTGCCAATCTCGGTGATTGCCCTGTGGTGGTTGGCTTCGAACCAGGGCTGGAGTGAATCGGGGCTGTTCGTTTCGCCGGAAAAAGTCGCGGCGACAGCCTGGGATCAAATCACCTCGGACAAATTCTGGCGGGCGATTTCGGCGAGCCTTGCGCGCAACCTCAGTGGCTTTTTCATCGGCACCGCGCTGGGCTTGGTACTGGGTTGCCTGCTGGGTCTTTCGCGGCATTTCGAGCGCTTGGTGGGGCCAAGCTTCAACACCTTCAAGCAAATCTCCCTGTTCGCCTGGATCCCGCTGATCTCGGTGTGGTTCGGCCTGGGCGATGTGGCCAAGGTGGTGTTCCTGTCACTGGCCGCACTGGTACCGGTGGTGGTCAACACTTGCGATGGGCTGCGCAACGTCCCACCCAACTTGTTGGAAGTGGCGCGGGTGTACGGCTTCACCCGTTGGCAAACCATTATCGGGGTGATGCTGCCTGCTGCCTTGCCGTCGATTTTCACCGGGCTCTACCTGGCGCTGGTCTACAGCTGGCTGGCAACCATCGGCGCCGAATACCTGCTGGTATCGGGGGAGGGGATCGGCAACACGCTGATCGATGGCAGCGAGCATTTCATGATGGACCTGGTGCTGTTTGGAATGGTGGTTATCGGCCTGGTGGGATGGGGCCTCAACGCCCTGGCCCGGACACTTGAGCGGCGGATGCAGCGCCTGTATGGCATCACGACTAACTGATTGCCACATTGAAAAGGATCGCAACATGAGCAACGGCCTGACCCTGGAACACATCAGCAAGCGGTTCATCTCCAAACCTGGCAGTTCGACGCAATTGCAGGTACTCGACAACATCCACCTCGACATCGCCCCTGGCGAGTTCATCAGCATCGTCGGCGCCAGCGGTTGCGGCAAATCCACGCTGCTGCGGCTGATCCTCGGCCTGGACGAGGAATTCGACGGGCGCATCCTGCTCGATGGCACACCCATCAAGGGCACGGGCCTGGAGCGCGGCATCGTGTTTCAGGACCACCGATTGTTCCCCTGGCTCAACGTCGAGCAGAACGTCGCCGTGGGCCTCAAGAATTCACCGCTGAGCGCCGGGCAGAAGCGCGACACCGTGCGCGAGCACATTGAACTGGTCGGCCTGCAAGACTTCATCGAGTCCTACCCGCATCAGATTTCCGGCGGCATGGCCCAACGCGTGGCCATCGCCCGCGGCTTGGTCAATCGTCCGAGCGTGCTGCTGCTGGATGAACCACTGGGCGCCCTCGACGCCTTGACCCGCGCGCGGCTGCAGGGCGAGCTGCAGAACATCTGGGCCAAGGAAAAAATCACCATGATCCTGGTCACCCACGATGTGGACGAGGCGGTATTCCTCGGCGACCGGGTGGTCGTGATGCAACCCAACCCAGGGCGCATCCGGCGCATCGTCGACGTCGATCTGCCGCGTCCACGCAATCGCAGTGACAGCCGTTTCATCGCCCTGCGCGATGACGTGCTGAGCGACTTTGCAGAGCTGCATTGAGTCGCGTGCTGTCCCGCCTGTTCAGGTTTTTTCAGGCTCTCTATTTCAGGCTCTCTAATTTCAGGCTCTCTATTTTCAGGAGAAGGGAAATGTCCGAACGTCAGCTCAGCCTCAACCTCTTCATCTACCCCAATGGTCATCACGAAGCCGCCTGGCGTCACCCACAGTCGGTGCCGGAAGCGTCCATGGACATCGCTCACTACCAACAGCTTGCACTGAGAGCGGAACGGGAAAAGCTCGATGCGATCTTCTTTGCCGATTCGCCATCCCTGGCCGAAAGCGATCGCGAAGGTTTGCGCATACGTTTCGAACCAGTGACCTGGCTGGCGGCCATCGCGGCGGTGACCCAACGCATCGGCCTGATCGCCACGGCCAGCACCACCTACAGCGAGCCATACAACCTGGCGCGTTCGTTCAGTGCGCTGGACCACCTGAGCAAGGGCCGCGCCGGCTGGAACATTGTCACCACGTCCCTGGCGGCCGCCGCCGCCAACTTCGGCCTGGACCAGCATCCGTCGGCCCATGACCGCTATGCCAAGGCCGAAGAGTTCGTGCAGGTGGTGGGTGACCTGTGGGACAGCTGGGAGGACGATGCGCTGGTGCTGGACAAGGCCACCGGGGTATTCGCCAACGGTGCGAAAGTGCACTCGATCAACCACGTGGGGACGCACTACCAGGTCAAGGGCCCATTTAACTCACCACGCTCTCCGCAAGGACGGCCCGTGCAAGTGCAGGCCGGCTCGTCCGAGGATGGCCGTGATTTCGCATCAAGGCACGCCGAAGCGATTTTCACCGCGCACCAGACCCTGCAAAGCGCGACCGAATTCGCCAACGATATCCGCGGGCGGGCGAGGGCAGTGGGGCGCGACCCGCGCCAGCTGAAAATTCTCCCGGGTATCAGCCCCTACATCGGCAGCACCGAAGCGGAAGCCCAGCGCAAGTTCGATGAACTCAACGACCTGGTACTGCCGCACGTAGCCCTGGGCCAGCTGCGCCGACTGCTGGGTGTCGACCTGTCCAGTCAGGATCTGGATGCGCCTTTCCCTCGTCATTTGGTCAACTTTGAAGGCAGTGAGAGCCAGGCGAGTCGCTTCAAGCTGGTCATCGATATAGTCGACCGCGAGCAACCGACCTTGCGCCAACTGATCAACCGCCTGGCCGGTGCTCGCGGGCATTGGGTGCCGGTAGGCACGCCGGTGCAAATCGCCGACCTGATCGAACAGTGGTTCCGCAGCGGCGCCGCCGATGGTTTCAACGTGATGCCGCCGGCATTTCCCGAGGGCTTTGAAGTGTTTCTCGATGAAGTGTTGCCGATCCTGCGCAAGCGCAGGCTGTTTCGCGAGGACTATACGGGTACCACACTACGCGAGCATTACGGTCTGAGTCGCCCGGTTTCGCGGTTTGCGTTGAAGTCTGCCTGAGGGCGCGCAGCGATCGGGGGATTGTCTGGATGTACGCGTTGCCTCTGAGGGGGCAAAAGCCAAAACGAGGCGGCCTTAGAGCCGACCTGACTTTTACGGCTGTACCTGTGTGATCGTTCCCATGCTCTGCGTGGGAATGCCACCAGGGACGCTCCGCGTTCCGCTGAC
>NZ_APIO01000072.1:0-10545 GCF_000408945.1 Pseudomonas sp. G5(2012) | reverse complement strand
CAGAACCTCCACTCGGCCTCTCGATGTGGCAAGAAAGTCAACAGCCAAAGCAACCGCAACAGCCAAAGCAACCGCAACAGCCAAAGCGAGGCGGCCTGACAGCCGACCTGATTACTGCTCTGTCCGCGTTGTGATCGTTCCCACGCAGAGCGTGGCAACGATCACAGCACCGCGGGCCGTCAGGTGCCCAGCGTCCATCGCGAGCATGCTGAACTGCTCCATGGCTATTGGCGACAGAGAGTTGTTGTAGCTGTGGAGCTTGCTCGCGATGAAGGTCAACGATCACGCGGGAAACCTGACTCACCTAGCGACCGCCAGATCAATGCCTGCACTCCGACAACACCACCTGGCACGTCCCGGGTGTACCCCCCGAACGACCCGCATAACGTATGCAGTTATTCAACGACTTCTGCCGCGCAATGCTCAAGGTGGAGCCAAAGGCCAGGCCGCCTTCGCCAGCGGAGGGCAGGGCTTTGGCATAGCAGCTTGCGCCTGTGCCTGAGGCCGAGTTGCGAGCCGAGGTGTTCTTGCCCGCACATCCCGCTGTCAGCACCAGGTTGATGGCGAGAAAAGAGGGCAGGACCCATGACGAGCATTGGCGCACTGTTATTGCGGTCATCCCGTTTCCCCTGGCTCAAGCGGCTGGCAACCGGTGGTGTGCCTGATCAGTCTAGTCGGCCTGGGGGGCTGGTGAAGGTGTTGCCGATCAACAGTCATGGCGCCCTTGTCGCATAAATTTGAAATGCACGGCGTTACTCGACAGAATCGCCCCCCCGATCGGGCCAAAGGTGCTGCAAGTTCGGGGTGAAAAGGGGTAGTAATTGAACGAACAGACATTGTCCATGCGCCTGGAACGCGTGGCGGCGCATGTGCCAGCCGGCGCGCGCCTGGCCGATATCGGCTCGGATCACGGCTACCTGCCAGTGGCGTTGATGCGCCGTGGCGCGATCAGCGCGGCAGTGGCCGGTGAGGTGGCGTTGACACCATTTCGCTCGGCCGAACGCACCGTGCGCGAGAGCGGCCAGCACGCACGGATCAGCGTACGCCTGGCCAATGGCCTGGCAGCAATCGAGCCGGAAGACGACATCACGGCGATCAGCCTCTGTGGCATGGGCGGCGAGACCATCCGCGACATCCTCGACAGCGGCAAGGCGCGCCTGAGCGGCCAGGAACGCCTGATCCTGCAGCCCAACGGCGGCGAACAGCCACTTCGCCTATGGCTGATGGAAAATGGCTACCGCATCCTTTGTGAGGAAGTGCTGCGGGAAAATCGCTTTTATTACGAAATCATCGTCGCCGAGCGCGCCGGACCGATGGTGTATAGCGCCCAGGAACTGTACTTCGGCCCATTGCAGATGCAGGCCCGCAGCCCCGTGTTCCTGGCCAAATGGCAGCGAATGCTGCGCGTCAAGCACAAGACCCTGGGCCATTTCGCGCGGGCGCGGCAGGCCGTGCCCGAGGAGAAGATGCAGGACATCACCCGGCAGGCCCGATGGATCACTGAGCTGCTGGCTTAACCCCATCCGGGACTAGCAACCACGCAACTGCGCGGGACTCACGCCAAGACGCTGCCTGAAGGTGGTCGTCATGTGCGCCTGGGAGTTGAAACCGCAGGCGTGGGCGATGTCCGCCAGCCTCGCGGTCGAATCACGCATCAGGGCACGCGCCTTGGCAAGGCGCCGGTCAATCAGGTAACTGTGCGGGCTTTGCCCCGTCGCCTGCTTGAACGCACGCATGAAATAACCTTCGGACAACCCGAGCAATTGCGCCATTGCCTGCACACCCAGCGGGCCGTCGAGGCCGGCATCGATGAACTCATCGAGCAAGCGCATGCGGTTGGGCGTTAGTGAGCCTTGCAGCGGAGTCGACAAACCTGCGTTCGTTGTAGCGCGTTCAGCCAGTGCGAGTGCCCAGGCCTCCCAATCGTCCGCCACCCCAGCCTGTAACAGCGCACCGCGCATTCGCAGGGCGAGGGCGGTCGCCTGCGGATCCATGCGGTTGTTAAAGGCCCGATCCCCCGGCAATACCCTCCCGTCGGTGCGTATCACCCGCAGGTATTCACCGCCCGTTGGCGATTCAGACAATACGTCACACCCGGTGGGGACGAACGCCAGGCCGTTGGGCATGGCAATGAAGGGTTGTACCCGATCGCTGCCGATGGCGTGCAGGCCGCGCTGGCTGTCGAAGGCAAAGCCAATCGCCGACTGGTTCGCGACATATCGGGTCGCGTAGGCGCTGCCGGGCAGCAGTTCGATCGCCCATGGCCCCACCTCGATACGGCGCACCGGTTCAGGCGGGAATGGCGGTTGCAGGCGGTTGAGAGGGTTCATACACACCATAGTAATTAAGAAGGGGGCCGAAAGTCAGGTCGGTTTTCTGAAAGCCGGCCAAGGGCGTGCGTGTCTAGACTGGGCCAAACCCCTGGGAGCCTCCTCATGCACACACTGACTCGCGACGATATCGAACAAGCTGCTCGCCTGGTTTACCAGGTGATGCCTGCCACCGCGCAGTACCCCTGGCCCTTGCTGGCTGAACGCCTGGGTTGCACCGTGTGGGTCAAGCACGAAAACCACACGCCGACCGGTGCATTCAAGGTGCGTGGCGGCATTACCTTCATGCACTGGCTCAAGCGCACGCATCCGGGCGTGCGAGGCATTGCCACTGCCACCCGCGGCAATCATGGTCAAAGCCTGGCGCTGGCGGCCAGCGCGCAGGGGTTGAATTCGCTGATTGTCGTGCCGCAAGGTAACTCTCTGGAAAAGAACAATGCCATGCGCGGATTTGGCGGCGAAGTGGTCGAACATGGCCGCGATTTCGATGAGGCCCGCGAGGAAGCCGCACGCCTGGCACAGGTCCATGGCCTTTACCTGGTACCGCCATTCCACACCGAGCTGGTCAAAGGCGTGGCCACCTATGCGCTGGAACTGTTCAAGGCCGCGCCGGACCTGGATACCGTCTACGTGCCGATTGGTTGTGGCTCGGGGGTTTGCGCAGTGATTGCCGCCCGCGATGCGCTGGGCCTGAAAACCCAAGTGGTCGGCGTGGTGTCCACCGAGGCGGCAGCCGCGAAATTATCCTTTGAAACGGGTGCACTATGTGAAACCGCCTCTGCCGACACCTTTGCCGACGGCCTCGCCGTGCGCAAGCCGATTGCCGAAGCCTTTGCCGTCTACGCGGCAGGTGCAGCGCGGATCGTGTCGGTCAACGAGGCGCAGATTGCCGAGGCCATGTGCATGTATTACACCGATACCCACAATCTCGCAGAAGGCGCAGGCGCCGCCGCCCTGGCAGCGCTCATCCAGGAGCGCGACGCAATGAGGGGCAAAAGGGTGGGGGTGATCCTGTCCGGTGGCAACGTCGACAGATCGGTGTATGCGCGCGTGATCGGCTGACGGGTTTGCCCCTCCGTCAGATACGGCGCACTCGACTATCATGAAATCAACCCAATTGGCAGCGGGCGTGGCGGGACAAGGTAGCCGCCGTGCCTATCCCCGCGCCATTGTCGATGAACTCCAAGGCATTGGCCGCCCATGAACCTTTCAGAGTTGATCTGGCCCCGGTTGCAAACGCTCACTACGCAAGCGCTCAAGGAGCAAGAGACCGGGCATCAGCAGGACAACACGAGTATCAGGGCGGCCAACTGGGACGTTGACACCGATGCGGCGCTTGAAGAAGCGCGACGCCTCGATGATGCCGAATCGGATCGACGAAAAACCGCAGACGCCAAAGCCAGCCTCTACCTGGCAGTCGTCACCGCGCTCGCACCGGTGTTAGCCACTTTGCTTGCGAGCATCTGGAGCGACAAATCAACCATCGGCTACAGCATCGTCTGGTTGACCATCTTCCTGGTGGCCACCTTGTATCTGTTTCGCGCAGGCATCTGGGCATTCGAAACGCTCAAGGTCTCAGCCTCAAGCCGGGTCGACGCCAGTGACCTGGCGAGCCTGTGGTGCAAGACCGATCCCAAGCCCGAGCTGGTGGAGAAACTGCTGCTTGCCGTGAGGCACAACCACACCGGGACCCATCGCAAGCTGTCCTGCATCAGGATGACCCATGCCTTTCTGCTCAGGGCCTTCCTGTCCTTTACCCTGTTGCTGATCGTCCAGGTCGCCTGGATACCTGTTTGTCAGCTGGTAGCGCTGGTGGTCACCACGATCCGTTGTACCTGCTAGGTGAGAGGGGCGCGAGCTCCCAGCCTTGGCACTGACGCAACAGGTGGGCTTCCCGCTTGAGAAGTATTGATCACTCATCATTCCATTGGAACTCCCCATCACACTGTCCCGTCATCAGAAGGGAGGGGGGCTGCGGCTATTTCGTGGCGAACCCTGATAACGCTTTTCTTCACTCAGAAGGCGAGGGACGACATGAATACTACAGACAGCACGACAGATAACCTGTCAGGCAAGCCCAATACAGCAACACCAGCCCCTGACTTTGAACACCTCAAGGAGAACGTGACAGAAGCGCTTGGCGGTGCGAGACAGCAGGTGGATGAGCAGTTTGGCCAGTACCGTGACACGGCAGCCGATCAGATCGAGGCCCTGGCCCAAGGGGCAAAATCTTTCGTTTCGGAACTTGAGGACAAGGACAAGCTTGGCATGTCCGACTACCTCGCAGACATGGCGGAGTCCATGAGCGGGCTGGCGGGGAATTTGCGCGGGAAAAGCGCGGAGCAGCTGCTCCACGACGCGGCCGATCTGGCGCGCAATAATCCGGGATTGTTCATTGCCGGCAGCATTGCGCTGGGCTTTGGCCTTTCGCGTTTTCTCAAGGCCGGCACCGCGCCTGCGGCGACAGTCAGCGATAGCGATGGTGGCGATCCGGCGACAGGTCGTTCAATGCCTCCGTCAGGTGGTTTTGGCGCTCAACGACCTTACGAAACCTCCGTTCCGACACGTCCCGATCACAACCCGGGTCTGGCAACCGGCATCACGCCGGCCTCGCCGAACGGACAGGGTCATCCATCAGACTTCGCGACGAATCCGACTCCCGGTTCCACGTCCTTTAAAGGAGCGCTGTGATGAACAGAGATAACCCAGATCTGCCGGGCGCAAGACCGGTGCCCGTGCCTGAGACTGACGCTTCGGTTGTCGGGCTGTTGCGTCAGTTGACGCGCGAAGTGCCCTCGTTGTTCACCAAGGAACTGGCGTTGGCCAAGGCTGAGCTGCTAGCCAGCCTTACGACGCTCAAGGCTGGCATTGCCGGTGTCGCTGGCGGGGCGATTGTGCTGCTGGCGGGGTTCATCATTCTGCTGATGTCCGTGGTCTATGGCTTGAGCATGGTCATGGCACCGTGGCTGGCCGCACTGATCGTCGGTGTCGTGGTGATGATCGTCGGGTTCGCCATGTTGCAATCCGGGAAAAAACAGTTCGAACCGTCCCACTTCAAGCCTGATCGCACGCTGGACGCCTTGAACAAAGACCAGGAAGCGCTGCGTAGGAGAGTCTCATGAACAGTGAATTCGAAATCGAATCGCAAAAAAGCCCCGAGACCATCGAGCGTGAAATCGATGCGCAGCGTGCAAGCATTGGCAACATCGTCGATGCGCTGGAAAGCAAGTTCACCCCGGGTCAGGTCTTCGATCAGGCGTTGTCTTTCATGCAGAGCAACGGCACTACGTTCCTGAGTAACCTTGGCACGAGCGTGCGCAATAATCCGGTGCCTGCGGTGGTGACGTCGGTGGGACTGTTATGGTTGATGATGAGCCAGAACCGTCCGCCGACTCCTCGTCCCGTTTATCGAGCGCAACCACAGGAGAACAAGGTAGGGGAGTGGACCGATGGCCTGGCGGATGGCCTCGACGGTGCGCGCGAGCATTTGCACCAGACTGCCGACACCCTGAAGGAGGGTTACCAGACGGTTAAAGGCAAAGCGGCGCACTTGGGCGATAACCTGGGCGCTGCCAGCGAAAACATCAGCCATGCCGTGCACGATGCCAGCGATCGCCTGGTGCGCGGAACGCAACAGATGAGCAACCAGGTCAGCCAGTTGCTCAAGGAACAGCCGCTGATGATGGCCGCTGCAGGCATCGCCTTGGGGGCGATGTTGGGGGCAGCATTACCCTCGACAGCGACCGAGCAGCGCTACATGGGCAAGACCGCCGCAGGGTTGGCCGACAAGGTCAAGCAGCAGGCTCGGGAGGGATTCGAAGCGGTGCGCGATACGGTGACTAAAACCACCGAGCACACGGATGTGGAGAAGCCCGTAGGGGATCGCCCCGTGCCCGGCAGCCAATCAGCCGATCTGTCTCGTGGGTTAGGTACGTCGTAAGGCATCAAGCGAAAGGCGGGAGGTCGAATCTTGACCTCCCTTTTTTTGCTTGGGATTTGCTGCAACAGCAGTTGAGAACGCGCAGCCGGGAAAAGTTTTAAGCGATTGAACATAGACGGACGACTGGCCGGACGGTTTGTGCCCCATGAGATCTGCAACGTGGACGCAAGCGGCCTGAAGTCGAGCGCTTCAATCGAGTCTGGCTGTTTGTCCTGGTCATTACCGTGCATACGCATTGGGCTGAACCAGAACACCTGCAACCTGGTCGGCGCCTCTTGTCGGTCCCCATGAACCTGCCTCGAACCGTGTTGATCCATTCAGAAATGACTCGGGAATTCCACTGCCATGAACGCCTTCACAAACCGACTGACGCCGGCACAGGAACGAAGATTGTGTGCATTGGACGCCTGGTACCAAGCACTCGATGACATTGCACTGCGCAAGGAATCTCCGGATGCCTATCACGAAGAACTGCTCAGACAATCAGATGAAATGGATCGCCTGCGCATTGTCAGTTGGCAAGAGTGGCGTGATCTGCGAATAAAGGCCGATCTGGCTTTTCTGCGCGCAGTAGCGGGAGAGGATTATCACCGAGTGGGCCAAGTGAGCGATGGTGACGTCGCGGTTGATGATCAGGGGTGATTGCAGGCGGCAGTGTGAAAGGCGAGGGCACATCAATGAACAGACGGTTGAAGTTCGGAATTGAAGAGGAATACTTCATCACTGACTTGCACACCCGGCGAATGTCCGATGAGCCTCCCGGCGCTTCGATCGAAGCGTGCCAGGAGGCGATGGGCAATTGCTTTGCTTATGAAATGTTCCAAGGCCAGATCGAAGTAGCGTCCCCTATCTTCACCTGCATGCCGGAAGCCGAGAACTACCTTGTCTCTGCTCGCACAAATTTGCAGCGTAGGCTGGTGCCCTACGGCCTTGGACTGCTCTGTGCGGGCAGCCATCCTTTGGCTGACTGGCGCACGCAGCAGGCCACCGGGCAGGATCATTTTCTCCAGCTGTTTGACGACTACCAACGGGTCGCCCGGCGCAGTGTGCTGTCGGGGCTGCACGTACATGTCGAGGTGCCGGGTCACCTTGATCGTATCCAGGTGATGAACGAAGTCTTGCCGTGGACGCCGCTGTTGTTGGCACTGAGCAGTTCTTCGCCCTTTTGGGACGGTGCCGACAGCGGCTTCATGAGCTATCGGCAAACGGCCTGTGACGAGTGGCCAAGGATGGGCATCCCGGAGTACTTCGAAGATGAGGCTGCCCATGACGCCTACATCGCACTGCTGATGCGTACCGGCGCCATCAGGCAGGCCAGCGAATGCTGGTGGGGAGTGCGTCCTGCTTCGCGGTATCCGACCCTGGAGTTACGTATGACGGATGCCTGCCCGCGCCTTGAAGACACCTTGTGTATCGCCTCGTTTTTTCGACTGCTGGTGGCCTATGCGATTGATCAACCTCGGCCTGGGTCGGGCTATTCGCAAGAGTCCCGTTGGATCCTCAAGGAAAATCGGTGGCGCGCGAAACGGTCAGGCACGCATGGGGCATTCATCGTCGAAGGGTACGACCGACCCTTCTCGGCCGAGCAGTGGCTTGTCCTGGCGCAGCAGATCCTGGGTGAAACAGCGCGGTCAATGCACGTGGAAAACGTCTTTTCCCAGGCCCGCCGGATCCTGCGCAATGGCACCAGTGCCGACCGACAGCGCAGCGTTTACCAACGAGCCCTGCGCAGCACAGGGGATACCCATGCCGCACTCGCTGACGTGGTGGATCAACTGCTGATGGAAACATCGCAAGAGCCCTGCGCAAGTGATGACCTGCAACCAGCGCTGTGCGAGTCGTGAGCCGACATTAACGACACCAGGCGTTACCGGGAGGCGCCATGCCTATTGCCGACGACACTGTTGAATATCTGCGCAAGTACGCATTGCTGCTGACCACGGCGGAGTCGTGCACCGCCGGCAAAATCATCACCCTGCTTTCCGAGGTCGAAGGCAGTGGAGAGCTGATCGAGAGCGGCTATGTGGTCTACTCACCCGAAGCGAAGCAGCGACTGTTGAGGGTCAATCCCGACACGATCGCAACGTTCAATCTGACCAGCTGTGAAGTGGCGCGGGAAATGGCTCTGGGAGCCCTGCACGACAGCACCGCCAATGTGGCTGTGGCGACGACAGGCATCCTTGGCCCTGATGACGTCGACGGGATTCCCGCTGGCACCATTTGTTTTGCCTGGGCTTATCAGACCGAACGGGGGCTGAGCATCTTCAGCCGGCAGCATCGGTTCATCGGTTCGCGTTGTGAGGTGCAGCGGTTGGCGGCAGACCACTCATTGAAGCTGCTGCCGCATTTTCATCAACGTGCGTTGGCCGGCGAGTGTGGGTAGAGACAGCCATGGGCGACAAAGCCGATTACCGGAGTTGCGATTGAGTGCTGTGTGCAACACAACTTCCTGATGGCGCTTGAAGCGCTTTGGCTGCGGCGCCGGCAAAAGATCTTCCTGGACGTCTACCGCTATTGGCTGAAAGTGTTTGCCCTCACCGTGGCGGTGGGCACGGCGTCGGGGCTGATTCCGGAGTACCAGTTCGGGCTCAACTGATCGCGGCTGTCGACCCAGGCGGGAGACACCCTCGGCCCGTTGATTTTCTGCGAAGTGCTGGCGGCCTTTTTTCTGGAGGCGTGTTTTCTTGGCATCATGTTGTTCGGCATGAAGAAGGTCGGCCCGCGCCTGCATTTTTTTGCCACTTGCGCCGTCGCCATCGGATCGATCTTCAGTGCCTTCTGGATCCTGTCGGCCAACTCCTGGATGCATACACCCGGCGGTTACGCCATTGGCGCAGATGGACGCTTCATTGCACGGGATTGCTGGGCAATCATCTTCAATCCTTCCTTCCCTTATCGGCTTGCGCACATGACCTTGGCCGCGTTTCCTGGTCTCGCGACACTACTGGCCGGCGTCAGTGCCTGGCAGCTGTTGCGTGCGGATTCGCTGTACCTGCGGCATGACCTGAGTAGCACCATCGCCGCCCTCGACGAATTCCCGCCCCAGGACATCCCCCCTGTGCACGGTGTTCTTTGCTTTTCGCGTCATGGTCGGCCTGGGCCTGTTGATGTTGGGGCAGGGCGTGGCCAGCCTGGTCCTGCGTGGCGACATCGCCTGTATGCCACGCGCTGGATGTACAGGTGGAGTGTCGGGATGACCTCGGCTGGATTCCTCGCGATGTTGAGTGGGTGGACAGCGACAGAGGTTGGCCGCCAGCCGTTCACCGTTTATGGATTGCTGCGCACGGCGGACAGCCTGTCAGCGGTTACCCGGGGCAGGTGGTAGGCGCGACATGGACAATCCTGGCGTTCTACCTGGTGATCTTCGGCGTGGGCCTGTGGGTGCTGCTGGCAGTGTTGGCGTGCCTTGGAGAGCGACAAACAACGTATGGGAGATTAGCTTGGCGGTTGGCGCATGGGGGTGAGCAGGTCAACAATCGATTTGCCTGTCGCCTGCCCCCGATTTTCTGGCTGCCCAATGTGTCAGCGCAGTAAGAGTCCCGCGGCCCTGGCTCGCAAAGCCATTACCAGATTGGCTGGCATTTTTTTGATTTCTTCAGGCCAGAGCGCCAGATGCCCCCGAAATTCTCTCGACTCATCGTCGAATTTTGAAATATCAGCAAGCACGAAGCTGTATCGACTGAGGTAAGCCGCAGACAAATCATCGGCCAACGCCCGCGCAGGCTCGCCGGCTAACGCCAGGCACCATTGGGCAATTTCAACGATTCGTTCACTGGGCGTACGCGGCGCCACACCGTGTAGGAAGTTCAGGATGTATTGGTTGTAGAGCAGCGCGCCTTGCTCGGGCTCTTCCGTAGGGTTTCCGGGGCAATGTCGTCGTTCCCAGGGAAGCATGTAGACCATTTTGTCCAGCGCAGTCTGAAGAACATAATCCGACGGCTTAACCAATCGATGCATAATCTTCTCCGGATAAAAAAACGGTTTAGCTATGGTAGCTCATCCATGGAAGCCAATAGCCTGTATGAAGAAATTTGGGGGAAATATCCGTTGTTGCGGTAATGGCCACTTAGAGTTTGGGCCTTACGGCGACTTACTTTTCCAAACGTGGGAACGCCGGGCCAGCGAAAAACTGGGCAACAGGCTCTTGGTTTGACGGGGTACCCAAATCCAGAGCTAAAGCGAGGCGGCCTTAAAGCCGACCTGACTTTTTCGGGTGCACCTGGATGATCGTTCCCACGCTCTGCGTGGGAATGCCGCCAGGGACGCTCCGCGTTC
>NZ_APIO01000071.1:0-13834 GCF_000408945.1 Pseudomonas sp. G5(2012) | reverse complement strand
GGGCGCAGGATGATCCGGGGTTAGCGTTCAAGGAGTGGCAAGACATCATGAAAGAAAACAAAGATCGCCAGAAGGAAAAGGGTATGGGTACACCGTACGCCTCCCTCGTCGAGTTTTATTACGACAAAGCCACGCTGAAGGACATCGACTGATGCGTCTCGCTCTTTTGTTGTCATGCCTGCTGCTGACTGCTTGCGACAGCCGCAGCACTTTTACCTATATGAAGAAGGACCCTCAGGTGAAATCACTTAACGAGATCAAGGCCGATCTGGCGTTTAGCTGTGTGCACGAGCAATTCCCCACGCCCTCCGCCGAGTCCGATGTGCTGTTCCAGTACGCGCGCTGGCTGCAAAAAAACAATCAGCTCAAAGAAGACAAAAGCGTCGATGTGGAGATCGAAAGGCTGTACCGCATTGCGGCAGAAAACGGTCATTACAAGGCCAACATTAACCTGCAGAACGGTGCCATGCGCGGCCATTTCCAGCTTCGGGGCGACGAGCATTTGCGTTTGAGCGAACGATTGATCAGCGAAGGAGTGGCTACGGGTTATTACTTCGTCGGGATCTTCCTGCAACAAGGTTCGGCGGGGCTGAAGCAGGATCCGGAAATGGCCCTGCGCTACTACCGTAAGGCTGCTGATCACGGCAACGCCCAGGCACAATACTATGTGGGAGACAAATTGGCGCCGAGCGATATGGCTCCGGACATTGCACGGCAAATGCGCCGCTGTGCTGCTGAGCAAGGCCATGGCGAGGCAGCGATTGAATTGGGGATAAATCTCAAGAACAAAAAGCTATACCAGGAAGCACTCGAAGCCTATCAACTTGGAGTCGCTGCAGGTGACGAAACCTCAGCTTACGCGTTAGAGCAAGGCTTTCGTAATCCGCTCTCTACCAATGAGCTTCATTATCTCGCCCAACAGGAAGACCTCGAACGTGCCGAACGCTACGAAAAAATAAGCAAAGTGCTGGGCAACTACTCTTACGCCAAACCAAACGTCCCCGAAATCAACGAAATCCTCCCCTTGCCTCCCGCCAAACTGCCCGCCTGGGACGGCAAGCTGCAATGGCTCGAAGAACGCCTGGCCAATATCCCGCCAGAAAAGCCCAGCACTGCTCTGATCAACCAACTGTCCAAGGCCAAACTCCTGGACCCGGCCACCGGCCGTGGTCTTCCGGGATCCCCTGCATTCAGCCAGGCTCACTTATCGGCGCCGTACTGCTATAGCGGGCAAGTCTGCCCGCAGACTGGCTACTGGAAAGCCGATATTGGTGGCCAGCTTTTCTCGCGCCTCGAAGGTGCACAGGTTCCCGTTTCGAGAAAGGCGAAATCCTGCCAACCCTGAGAATCGAGAGGCGCCACATCCGCTTCTTGCTCGCCGAAGAGGAAAATATCGAATGTAGACTGTTCGGTGAAGCCTAAATATTTACCCGCAGCAATAGCGCTAACCCTCTTTAGGAGCGAGCATGCTCCGGGTGGCGTTCCGACGAAAAAACTGAGGGCACTGCGGGGCGTCTGGTTTCCCGCGTTATCGTTGAGGACCATCGAGAGCATGCTCGCTCCAACAGGGGAGGATGTGGTTTAGCGCTATTGCTGCGATCCGCTGTTCACCGATCCGCCCGCATCCTGATCAAAGAACTCTGGGATCTCGTGCTGGAAGCTTTTCAACCAGCGCTGCATTGCCAGTTCGCGCTCGGCTGCGCTGGCAGTTTGCGGCTTGGTGGAGGCGGCGGTGTTGCTGCTTTGCAGTTGCAGCCAGCCTTCGGTTTCCTGTTGTTGTGGCGAGGCGGGGCCGGCGTCGATGGCGTGAGCGGCAAGTGGCAAGGCCAGCAAGCCGAGGCAGTACAAGGTGGTCGGTTTCATCAGGGTGCTCCCTACTGAACAGCGGCGACGGTCGGCCCGGACTTGCCGGGTGACTTGAGTTTCTCGGCGCGGGCCTGGGCCTGGGTGACTTGTGCCGGATTCAGGCCAAGGCGGCTGACCAGTTCGGCGGCGCGGTTCCAGTCGTCCTGATAGATCAACAGGGTCACCAGGTTCACGGCGGCCAGTTGGTCGCTTTGCTTGAGCTCGATGGCGGTGAGGAATTCGAATTTGGCGTCTTCGATGCGCAGTTGATTGAGGTAGACCACGCCCAGGTCGTTACGGATTTTTTCGTCGGTGGGCGCCAGCCGGGCGGCCCGTTGCAGGTGCGCCTGGGCCAGGCCATGGTCGCCTCGGGCGGCGGCGAGTTGGCCCAGGCCGTGTTCGGCTTCGGCGGCCAGGCAGCCGCCGAGCAGGCTGCGGTACAGCGGCTCGGCTTCACTGCGGTCCAGCAGTCGATACACCTTGGCCTTGCGCAGGCGCACGTCGGCAACTTTGTCCG
The DNA here is from genome assembly GCF_000408945.1 of Pseudomonas sp. G5(2012). Taxonomy (NCBI): domain Bacteria; kingdom Pseudomonadati; phylum Pseudomonadota; class Gammaproteobacteria; order Pseudomonadales; family Pseudomonadaceae; genus Pseudomonas; species Pseudomonas sp. G5(2012). The sequence continues at coordinate 11,472 of NZ_APIO01000071.1, read as the reverse complement.
GCAGGCTCTGCAGGTTGGCGAGGCTGGCGTGCAACTTGCCGTCGTTGGCCATGTCGTCGGCCAGGTTCAGCGACAGCTGTTGTTCGGCGTTCAATTTGCCGCAACTGACGGGGGTCAGGGCACTCCAGGGTGTCTGTCCGTTGCTCGCGCAACCCCCCAGCATCAGCAGACAAAAACCTGCAAACATTGCTTTCATCACGATTCCCCTAAGAAGCAAAAGCCCGGGCGAGGGCGGTGAAGCCCGGGCCCGCCAGTACGATCAACAACGCCGGGAAGAGGAACAGCATCATCACGACGGACATTTTTGCGGACATCTTGGAGATGTATTCCTGAAGGCGCGCCAGGCGCTTGTCATCGAGCAACAACTTGAGCGCCAGCAGGGATTTCATCGCACCGCCGCCCTGGTGGATCAGCTGTTGCAGGATCACGCAGGTGTCAGTGAACTCGTCGACCGCCAGCAAGCGGGTGACCTTGTGCAGTTCATCGCCCAGCTCCAGGCCCGAATCGACACGGGCCAGCACCAGGCGCAACTCCTGGGTCAATGTGGGCATCAGTTGTTTGCCTTCATTGCTCAAGACTCGCAGCGATTGCTCCACGGCCATGCCTGATTCGAACAGGATGCGCAGCAGCGGAATGAAGGTGGAGATTTCCATCGCCAGTTTTTTCTGCCGATGGTGCGCAGCAGCGGCCAGCAGACGCTTGGGCAGCAGATAACCGATACCCAGGGCGAACGCCGGGACTAGCCATGGGTGAATGACCTGGGGGAAGAACAGACCCTGCACCAATGCACTCAACGCCAGCGCCAGTACCGGGACGCCAACCTGCAAGGCGGCAAATAACGCCCGTTGCCGCGCGGTACGCCAGCCCAGGCAATTGAGCAGGGTCTGGGTTTCGTTGTCGAGCTTGACCGACTGCTGGCCGACCCGACTGGTGCCCAGCGCCTGCAGCCATTGGCTCAAGCGGCTTTCGCCCGGCGCCTTGCCGTCCAGGCGCTGCACCACCTGGCGAGCACGATGACGCAGTTGCACCATGACGCAGATAAACAATCCCGATGCCAGCAGGAACAATAGCGAGCTCAGCAGCATGGACGCGTTCATAGGCTGCGCAACATCCGCCACAGTGCCAGGCAGCCGAACACCTGCAGGGCGAGCGCTCCCATCAGCATCGATTGCCCTGAACTGTCGTCCCACATGGTCATCAGGTACTTTGGATTGGACACCAGGAGATAGCCGGCGACTGTGACCGGCAGTAGCGCCAGGACAACCGCCGTGACTCGGGTTTCACCGGTCATGGCGCTCAGTTGGCGAGCAGCCTGTTCCCGTTCGCGGATGATCTTGATCAGGTTTTCCAGCAGTTCACTGGCGTTGCCACCGTAGCGGTGGTTGACCTTCAAGCCGAGGGCAAACAGGCGAAGTTCGTCTTTGTCGTAGAGTTCTGCGAAGTCCGAGGTGGCGTCCGGCAGACTGATGCCCATGTGCACCTGGCGCTTCACGCGGCCCAAGGCATCTTTCAGCGGATCTTCGGCGGCGTCGATGGCGCCCAATACCGCGTCGGCCAAGGTGCGCCCGGACTTCAGGCTGCGCACGCTGTGATCGAGCAATGCGGGCAATTGTTCGATCATGCGCTTGAGCCGACGCTGGTAACGCCAGTTGACATACAGGCGCAGGAGCAGGGGAGGCAACAGCAACAGGGCGAGCAACCCCGGCCAGCCGCCGCCGAAAAACCCGAGCAGGATACTCAAGCCCCACAGCGTCAGCCACACACCCAGGCGTTCGGTGGGCCGCCCGAGGCCAGCGCGCAAAAAGGCGCGATCCAGTCCCGTCCAGGATGTTTTGCGCACCACCCGCTCCGGTTGCCCCTGGCTCAGGCGTTCCAGCACGCGCCGGGTGCCGGGCTCGCGTAAGCCGCGAGTGAACAAGTGGGCCGAGAGCCCCAGCAACGCCAGGCAAACAAAGATAAGCAGCAGCGGTTTGAGCATGCCGTGGCCTTCAATACACCGAGGAAGAGAGCGCCGATTCGCGGCGCAGTTTGTCACCCGCGGGGTTGACCGCCTCGCGCATGAAACCGAAACCGCTGCGGCGGTCGAGGCGAAACAGGGTATTGGTGACGTACACGTCTTCACGAATGCCGATCACCTCGACCACTTCGCTGACACAGCGGCGGCCATCGGGCATGCGCGTCAACTGGATCACCACGTCCAGCGCCGCGCAGATCATCTGGCGCAAGGTCCGTTCGGCAATGCTGCGACCGGTCAGGCCGACCAGGGTTTCCAGGCGCAACAACGCATCTTGCGCGTTGTTGGCGTGCACGGTGCTCATGGAGCCGTCGTGGCCGGTGTTCATCGCGGTCAGTACGTCGACCACTTCGACACCGCGGATTTCGCCGAGGATGATCCGGTCCGGGCGCATCCGCAGGGCGTTGCGAATCAGGTCGCTGGCTTTCACCTCGCCATGGCCTTCGGCATTCGGCGGTCGGGTTTCCAGACGCACCACGTGGGGGTGGCCCAGTTGCAATTCGGCGACGTCTTCGATGGTCACCAACCGTTGGTGGGGGTCGATCAACTGGCTGAGAATATTCAGCAGCGTGGTCTTGCCGGTGCCGGTGCCGCCGCTGATCAGGATGTTGCAACGCTTGCCCACGGCCTCCTGGAGGAATTCGTAGATCGCCTGGTCGATGGTTTGCATGGCCATCAGGTCGGTGCTGTTGAGCATGTCCTGGCGGAATTTTCGAATCGACAGGCACGGGCCGTCGAGCGCAATCGGTGGAATGATCGCATTGACCCGGCTGCCGTCGGGCAGGCGCGCGTCGACCATCGGCGAAGACTCGTCGAGCCGCCGGCCCAGGGGCGCGAGGATGCGCTGGATGACGCGCTCGACATGGTGCGCATCGATAAAACGCAAGTCGCTTTGATGCAGGACACCATCGCGCTCGATGAACACGCGGTGCGGGCCGTTGACCAGGATTTCGGTGACGGCCGAATCGCGCAGCAACACTTCCAGCGGGCCGAAGCCTGTGAGTTCGTCGACGATTTCTTCGGCCAGGCGCTCCATCTCGTAGCGCGAAATCGCCAGGTGCAAGCGCGCGATGTATTCGGCCACTTTGTCGATGACGAACTGCGCCAGCACCTGGCGCGAGCCCTCCAGCAGGTTTTTCCCGGACTCCTCGATGGCATCGATGATGTAGCGGTGCAGCACCAGTTTAAGGCCGTCGTGGTCGGTATTGCCGGCCACCCCGCGGTGCGTTGCGCCGAACAGTTTTTCGCCGCTCATGGCGTACCTCTCAAACGGCTGAACCAGGACTTGGGCTTGGCCAGGCTTTCGGAGCGTTTGGCCAAGCGTTCGCCGAGGTTGCGCAGGCTTTGGGTGAGCACTTCCCGGGGGGCCAGTTCGAACAGGGTGACGCCCTGGTTCTTGGCGTTCAAACGGACTTCGGGGCTGTAGGCGAGGGTGGCGATGATTTCCATGCCGAAGCTTTTGCTCAAGGCCTCGGAGTCTGGCGCGACGCTACGCAGGTAGCGATCCACCAGCAGCGTGGCGTGATCGAGTTTCATGCCTTTTTCGCGCCACAGATTCAGTACCGCCAGGTTGCGGCGGCAGTCGAGCACGTTCTGGTCGGTGTACCACAGCAGCTTGTCGCAATGGCTGACGAAGGTGCGCAAGGCTTCGCTGTCGGGCTGGCCGGTGAGGTTCACGACGATGTGCTGGAAGTGCTGGCGCAGCGCGCTGAGCAGCATGTACAGCTCGGCGGCGCTGGTGTGTTCCAGCGGTTCATCCTGGGTGGCATAGGCGAGGATCCGCAGCCCGGCTTCGCAGCGGGTGAAGGCGCTGTCGATCAGGGTGGCGTCAAGACGACGCAAGTTGCGCAGGGCATCACCGAAATGAAACGAGCTCTCCAGGCCCAGCAAGGCCAGGCTGTCCCCCCGGGGCAGGCCGAGGTCGAGCAGCAGCGTTTGCTGACCGCTTTTTTGCACCACCTGTGCCATGTGGTTGGCCAACAGTGCGCCGTCGGCATTGCTCTGCACGCCGTACAGGACGGTGAGGCCGCCCAGGTGAGTATTGGGCACCACCGGTGGCAGGCGTTTACTCTGGCGCCGCACCAGCCCGGCGACTTCACTGGAGCGCGAGCCATAGGCCACGAAGTCCCGGGCCCCGGCGCGCATGGCATTGAGTACGAGCTGGTTGTCCATGCCGTCGCCCAGCGCGACGATAGCCAACCTTGGCTTGGCTTCCAGGGCGCCTTCAATCAGTGCGCACTGGGCCACCACATGCTCACGGTCCAGGCCAACGAACACCAGGCTGGCCAGTGTCACGTCCACCAGCGCCAGCAGCTCATCGAGGCTGCCGCCACCGGCGCTGACCACTTGGCCCAAGGGGGCGAGCGCGCCTTGCAACCATTCAAGGTCGGTGCTGTTACGCGTGATCGCGAGGAAGGTCTGGCTCAGGTTCTGGCTCATTGCGATAGCCCGCTGCGTTTATCGAAGTCGCCGTTTTCGAGGAAGTACAGGCGGTACCAGTTGGGGTCGTAATTGCGGAGTTTTTCCCCCGGCAGCGACGGCAGTTGCGCATTCGCCGCCAACGGCTGCACCAGGTGCGGCGTGACGATCATCAGCAGTTCCCGTTCTTCGCGATTGATCGAGGAGCTGCGAAAGAACGCGCCGAGGATCGGGATATCGCCCAGTCCCGGAAACTTGTCCACCTGCGAGGTGTTTTGTGTACTGATCAGGCCACTGATGACGAAGCTTTCGCCATCGGCCAGGGAGATGCTGGTGTCGGTACGGCGAATGGTGAACGCCGGCACTGTGGTGCCGCCGATGGTCACGGCGTTGTTGTAATCCAGTTCGCTGACTTCCGGAGCGACCTTGAGGGCGATCTGGTCGTTACTGACCACCGTTGGCGTGAGCGTCAGGCGGATGCCGAATTCCTTGTATTCGATGGAGTAGCTGTTGCTGTTGGCGCTGGGAATCGGGATAGGGATTTCACCGCCCGCCAGGAAGCTTGCGCTTTGTCCGCTGATCGCCACCAGGCTCGGTCGCGCCAGGGTGTAGGCAAAACCACTGCTTTCCATGGCATTGATGATGGCCAGGAAGTTGCCGCCGCCGGCGACGATGTTGAACATGTCGTTGGCCAGCGGAATGCTCGGCACGGCAATCCGCGGGTCAAGGTTGCGCAGCGGGAACACCCGCGGTGTCACTGCAGTATTGGGGACGGTACCGGGAGAGCCGAACAGGAAATTCGAATTTTTGCCGTAGATCGAAGTACTGGCTTCCTTCAGCTTGGTACGACTGACTTCGACGAAGCGGATGTCGGTCTGCACTTGCGATGGCAGCAGCGGGTCATCGGAGGGTGACTGTCTGGCGCTGGTCATGGCTGCCGTCGCCCGGCCCTGGACGAACACCATGCTTTGGCGCGGCGCGCTGGCACAGGCGGTCCAGACCATCAGGCTGGTGGCACCGGCGCCCATGCCGGTGAGCAGGAACGCCTGGTTGCCATTGACTCGCACGTCGGCGATTTTCGGGTCACCCACTGCGATCCGGGTGATTGCCACGGGCGATTGCACTTCCTGTTGCAGGCCTTCGCCCACTTCCAGCACCGCTGGCAAGGGGCCCAGCGCTGCACAATTACCGTTGGCAGCCATGACTGCCGTCACCGGCATGCCGCTCAGCAAGGTGGCCCAGATCAAGCCGTTCAAAAACGGCGTACTACGTCTGCGCATTAAAGCGTTTCCTTGCTCGATTCAGGGGGACTTTGGCGTGGTTTCGTTGCCGCGGATGACTTCCACACCCGACCGGCGCGGCGCGACTGCGTTACTGGCAACCAGCGGTTTGGGCGGCGCTGTCATGGCCAGCTGGTTGAACTGAATCAAGTCGCGATTGGCGTTGGCGAGGTTGGCTGCGGAATCGCGTTCACCGGCCCAGTAACGCGCCAGGCGTTTTTCCTCGGCGCTGCGCACCGCCAGGCGCAGCACCCCGGCCTGGGTGGCGAGCATCAAGCGGCTCACCAGTGGTTCGGGAACGGCGAGCAGCACGGTACGGGCACTGGCGCGCTGTTGCTCCTGCCGGAGTTTTTCATCGTTGCCCTGGGCCGGGCTGGAGGGCTGGCCGTCGTTGGTCAGGCCCATTTGCTCGCCCACCGCCAGTACACGCAAGGCCGGGACCGCGAGCTGGGCCGAGGGCTGGAGATTAAGGGTGTCCATGCGCAAGAACAGCAGCACGTCGACATAGTCCCCCGGGGTCAATTGACCGCCAGCGTTGATCACTTCATCCACGGCAACGGCGAGCGCGCGCTCATCGGGCCGAATCATCCGCGCCAGCTTGCCGCCGCCTTCGAAACTCTCGTCGTTGAGCCAGCTGCCGGCGCTCAGGGCGCGCCAAGGCGTACGGCCGATGGCTTGATCGAGGCGGGTCAGGCTGCCGGCCGGGACGGTTCGCAGTTTTTCCACGACCACGTCGGCGGCAGTGATTTGCACAAACGGCGCGATGTCATGCAGCAACACCACGATCGGTTGGCGCGTGTCCTCTTCTGGTTGGACAACAGGTGCAGGGTTGCTGAGGGACGTGGGGGCGATGGCGGCTTGCGCAACGGGAGTGGCGGTCGGTTCACGCGTCAAGGTGAAGCCCCAGTAACCGGCAATGACCGCACCCGCCAGGGACAGTCCCGCTAGGCCAAGAATGACACGACTGTTCATGACGGCGCTTCCCTTCTTTCCTGCTGCACCAAGAAGTCGTTTTCCGCAACGAGACAACTTCGCAATCAGGTAGCTATGAACATGGAACTATTTCGCTATTGGAAGGTAGCGCAGCTAGAGCAAAACGCCATTACCCGGGGAAAATTTTCTAACGAAAAATCGACGACCAGCTCAATTAAAAGGTTTTTTGACGTCAACAAAGCGATTAATACTTTCGTGTTAATGCGTTTTTACAGTTGTTTGGTGGAGGAATGCCGACAATGCTGATGCTGGCACAGGGGAATCATGTTGCGTCGGTGCAACACTCGGTGTCGTCGAGGAGAACGTCATGTCTTTCGCCAAGCTGGTTCAGAAGGTCAAATCCGAAATCGCTTTTTACAAAGGGCTGGCCAAGGATACCGAGGGAGCGTCGGGTATCGAGTACGCCATCGTCGCTGCCATGGTCGCGGTGGTGATTGCCGGGCTCAGTGGCGGCATCGGGACCGACCTGACTGCGATGTTCACCAGTATCAAAAACGCCTTGTGAGTGACTATCAGAGGTCGTACCGGCAACTTGCCAATGCAACGAGTGAGTTCTAATGTCAGCGCTTAGTCTATTCCAGGTGTTGCCTATGAACGTTTCCGCACTGCCGCGCCAACAGCTTCTCTTGGTCGATGACGAAGAGGATGCGTTGCTTGAGCTGGCGGAATTGCTGGAGGGTGAAGGTTTCAATTGTTTCACCGCGACCTCGGTCAAGCTGGCGCTGCAGCACCTGACGCGCAATCCGGATATAGCGCTGGTCATCACCGACCTGCGCATGCCGGAGGAGAGCGGGATGTCGTTGATCAAGCGCTTGCGCGAGCACACGGCGCGCCAGCATTTGCCGGTGATCGTGATGTCCGGGCATGCCGACATGGAGGATGTCAGTGACATGCTGCGGTTGCAGGTTCTGGACCTGTTTCGCAAGCCGATCTATCACGTGCGGTTGCTGGAGACGCTCAATAACCTGTTCCCGCAGCCGCTGGGGGAGTTTGGCAGGCGCTAAGTAGCTTGGTAAACGCATTGCCCTGTAGGAGCTGCCGAAGGCTGCGATCTTTTGATCTTCCCGGGGGCAAAACAAGATCAAAAGATCGCAGCCTGCGGCAGCTCCTACAGGAGCGAGGTACATTCGCCAGGGTCAGGCAATCGGTCGCCAGTGACCAACCATGTGCTCCAGATCACCAGCCCCGACCAGTTGCAGATCCCCACTGGAACCTGCGGCGCTGGCCAGTAATGTCACCTCGCTGGGCAGGCGCACCGGCTTTTTGAATTGCACCACGATCTCGACGTTCGCGGCCGGCAGATGCTCGGCGAGGGCGGCCAGGGTGCGGGCCTTGTTCCATAAGCCATGGGCAATCGCCGATGGAAAACCGAACATTTTGGCGCTGGCAGCACTCAAGTGAATCGGGTTGTAGTCGCCCGATACCTTGGCGTATTGCCGGCCGATGTCCGCGGGCGCTGTCCATTGGGCGACTTGCGTCAGTGCCAGCGTCGAGGCCAGCTCCTCCTCGACGGGCTCGCCTTCAAGCTTCACGCCCCGGCACAGCATCTGGCTTTGCGCCTCCCAGAGCGGTCCCAGTTGATCATCCAGCGTCGTCACCAGATCGAATGTCGCGCCCTTCGCATGGGGTTGCAGGTTCTCCACGCACACGCTGGCCCGCACCCGATGGACTCCGCCCATGGGCCGCAACACGCGGATGCGATTGCTCAGGTGAATCAGCCCCAGCAGCGGGAACGGAAAGTCCCGGGCGGTGAGCAATTGCATCTGCAAGGCGAATGCAAGGATGTGCGGGTAGGTGGGTGGCAGCAGGCTGTTGTCGGCGAAGCCGCAGACCTTGCGATAGGCCGCCAGGCGCTTTGGGTCGACATCGAGCCAGCAGCGCAAACCCGAATGGGGCAGGGTGGTGCCGGTGATTTTGCGCCGCGTCGCCGCCTGTACATACAGCCCCGGCAGGCTGGGTTCGCGGTTGAGTGTGTGCCAGTCGATGATCATGCCTAGGCCCCCAGAACGCTTTGCCCGCAGACACGCAATGCCTGGCCGGTGAATGCGCCCGTGCCCGGTTGCGCGAGCCAGGCCACTGCTTCGGCGACGTCTTGCGGCAGGCCACCCTGGCCCAGTGAGCTCATGCGTCGCCCGGCTTCGCGCAGGCCGAATGGAATGTGCGCGGTCATTTGCGTTTCGATGAAACCCGGCGCCACGGCGTTGATGCTGATGCCCCGCCCATGCAACAGCGGCGCCCAGGCCTGTGCCAGGCCAATCAGCCCGGCCTTGCTCGCCGCATAGTTGGTTTGCCCGCGATTGCCGGCGATGCCGCTGATCGACGCCAGCAGGATCACCCGGCCATTGTCGCGCAGGGTGCCGCTGTCGAGCAGGGCCTTGGTCAGCACTTGCGGGGCGTTGAGGTTGACGGCGAGCACTGCGTCCCAGAACTCCGGCGTCATGTTGGCCAGGGTTTTGTCCCGGGTGATGCCGGCGTTGTGCACCACGATGTCGATGCCGTCGGGCAACTGTTCCACCAACTCCGTCGCCGCATTCTCGGCGCAGATGTCCAGCGTGATACCACGCCCGCCGAGGCGTGCGGCGAGGGCGTCGAGATCGGTCCTGGCCGGGGGCACGTCGAGCAGGATGACTTCGGCACCGTCACGGGCCAGGGTTTCGGCGATGGCGGCGCCGATGCCACGCGCAGCGCCGGTGACCAGCGCCTTGCGCCCGGCCAGCGGCCGCGTCCAGTCCGTCACCTGGGTGTCGCAGGCCTGCAGGCCAATCACTTGCCCGGACACGAAGGCGCTTTTCGGTGAGAGGAAAAACCGTAGCGGTCCTTCCAGTTGATCCTCGGCACCCTCGCCAACGTGGATCAGCTGCAAAGTGCCACCGCTGCGCAGTTCCTTGGCCAGCGAGCGACTGAAACCTTCGAGGGCGCGCTGGGTGCTGGCGGCGAATGGGTCGCTCAAGGTCCGCGGGTCACGCCCCAGGATCACCAGGTGTGCACTGTGGTCGAGATTTTTCATCAGTGGCTGGAAGAATTCGCGCAGTTGCTTGAGCTGGTCGGTTTGCACAAGATCACTGGCATCGAATACCACCCCCTTTAGTTTCGGGCCGTGTCCGGGAATCCACGCGGCCGCCATCGAGGGATCGGTGCCGTAGGTGTAGATCGCGTCCGTCAGGCGGTTGGCGAAGGCGCTGACCTTTTCCGCCAATGGGCCGCCGCCAATCAGCAAAGCGCCTTCGACAGGGCGCAATCGGCCCGCTTGCCAGCGTTCCAGGCGTACCGGTGAAGGCAGGCCCATGGCACCGACCAGTCGATGGCCGATGGACGAATTGGCGAAGTCGATATAGCGGTCGGACATGGAACGCGCTCCAGCAGATGAGGTTCAAAGTGTGGACCATGAATGGCAATCAGTCGTTCGATTCACTGGAAAAGGCCTACGCTTGCGGGTAATGGCCTTCACAGAATAGGAAGCTTTTCATGACTCAGCTGCGTCGCGTCGCGATTATCGGCGGTAACCGGATACCCTTCGCTCGATCCAACGGGCCGTACGCCACCGCCAGTAACCAGGCCATGCTCACGGCCACGCTCGAAGGCCTGATCGAACGCTACAACCTGCATGGCCTGCGCCTTGGCGAAGTGGTCACCGGGGCCGTCCTCAAGTTGCCGCGGGACATGGCCCTGACGCGTGAGTGCGTGCTTGGTTCGCGACTGTCGCCCGCTACTCCGGCCTACGACATCCAGCAAGCTTGTGGCACCGGACTTGAAGCGGCGCTGCTGGTGGCTAACAAAATTGCCTTGGGACAAATCGACAGCGCCATTGCCGGTGGCGTCGATACCACCTCGGACGCGCCGATCAGTGTCAGCGACGGGTTGCGCAAGATTCTGCTGCAAGCCTATCGGGCCAACACGACCATTGAAAAACTCAAGCCCTTCCTGCAGTTGCGCCCCTGGCACCTGATCCCGGAATTCCCGCGCAATGGCGAGCCGCGCACCGGAATGTCCATGGGCGAGCATTGCGAGTTGATGGCGCAGACCTGGAACATTCCTCGCGAAGAGCAGGATCAGCTGACGCTGCTGAGCCATCAGAATCTTGACGCGTCCTATGCCGAAGGTTGGCAAAATGATTTGATGACGCCGTTTCTTGGCCTCACTCGCGACAACAATTTGCGCCCTGACCTGACCCTCGAAAAACTCGCCTCACTCAAGCCCGTTTTCGAAAAAAGCGCAAAAGGCACCCTGACTCCCGGTAACTCCACGCCGCTGACCGATGGCGCCTCGCTAGTGCTGCTAGGCAGTGAGGAATGGGCGCAAGCACGTGGTTTGCCGATCCTGGCCTACCTGCGCGATGGCGAGACAGCGGCAGTGGATTTCGTCAATGGCGCCGAGGGCTTGTTGATGGCGCCGGTGTATGCCGTGCCAAGGTTGCTGGCGCGCAATGGCCTGACCTTGCAGGACTTCGATTACTACGAAATCCATGAAGCGTTCGCCGCGCAAGTGCTCTGCACCTTGAAGGCCTGGGAAGACCCCGAGTACTGCAAGACCCGCCTGGGCCTCGACGCGCCGCTGGGGGCCATCGACCGCAGCAAGCTCAATGTCAAAGGCAGTTCACTGGCGGCCGGGCACCCGTTTGCGGCCACGGGCGGTCGCATCCTCGCCAACCTGGCCAAGTTGCTTGATGCGGCGGGGAAGGGGCGTGGGCTTATCTCGATCTGCGCCGCAGGCGGCCAGGGGGTAACCGCCATCATCGAACGTTGACGATACCTGTAGGAGCCGGCTTGC
>NZ_APIO01000070.1:0-31428 GCF_000408945.1 Pseudomonas sp. G5(2012) | reverse complement strand
AGGGACGCTCTGCGTTCCGCAGACGACGCAGGACGTGAGCCGTGCGCACTGGTGACGCGGAGCGTCACAGGATGCATTCCCACGCGGGGCGTGGGAATGATCAGATACGCAGCACCGCTGGCTCCTGCACCTATGTTCAAGGAAAATGGCGGAAGGTAGCCGGAGTCGAACCTGCCCGGGAACGGATGCCGTCCCCAACCGGGTTTGAAGCCCGGCCGCGCCACCGGGCGCGATTACCTTCCTTTAAAAGAACCCCGGATCAATCTTTCGGCCTGCGTGCCAGGGCATTGTCCGGGCGGATCTGCCGTCGATCGCCCACGCGGCGGGTCAGGCCGAGTCGGTCGAAGTACTCAAGGATCTGGATACTGCGCTTGCGTCCCAGGCCCACCGCATCACGAAAGGCCGATACCTCGATGACCGGGTTGTCGTCGGCCAGTTGCAACAGCATAGCCGCCAGGCGACGGATCATCGTGTCGGTGTAGAACAGATCACGCACCACCGGATGCAACAGGCCCAGGCGCGCCATTTTGCGCAGCAGTGCGCGCACAGTGGCTTCGTCGTATCCCAGATCGCGCACCCACGGTGGGTCGAACCCGGCGGTATCGAACCGCGGCTGCAATTGCAGCCATAAGGCTTGCTCCTCGTCGCTCAGGCGTACCTCATGCCCCGGCAGGTGCAGCCACGGCCCACTGGCCGCGATGCGTCCGGCAGCCAGCAATTGCTCAAGCAGGCTGATGAATACCGGGCGATCCAGGGCGCTGCCGGCGAATCGGCGCAGACGATCGCGATCCGGGCCCATGTGGTCCGGTTCCTGTTCATGGAAGCGCGCCAGGTGTTGCTGCAATTCATCCTGCAAGGCCTGCCACCGGCTGGCGCTGAACAAGACCGGCGCCTGGCGGGTTTCAATCAGGCGTATGTCGCCGGGCAGCAACCAGGTAGCGCGCGGGCGGTTGAACTGGCGTTCAAGCTGTTGCGGATCGAGCCCGCTGTCGCTATTGGCGAGTAACGCTGGCAGTACGTCTTCCAGGCGAGTGCTTGCGGCCAATGCCGTCAGTTGCGCCAATCGCTCGGGGCTGCGGCGGTGGCGGGTTGGCGCGAAGGGATCGAGCACCCTGCCGCCGCCGAGGGTGCGCTGAGCGCTCTGGTCACGCAGGATCAACCGGTCGCCCAGCACCGCTTGCACCGGCGCATTGACCAGCAGTTGCGCGAACATCCGTTGCCCCGGCGCCAGGCTGTCACCCTCCAGCAAGGCCACCCGCCCGGTGACGTCCCGTGTCCCCAGGTGCACGTGCACCGCTTCAAAGTGTTCGAAGGCGCGCGGTTCAGCGGGTAACAGCTGCAGGTCGATGTCCAGGCGCTGGGTCGGTGCGTGCAGCCACGGCGCCGACAACCACTGGCCGCGGTGGATTTGTGACAACGCCAGGCGCTCGGCACTCAAGTTCAAGGCGACCCGCTGCCCGGCGACCGCCACGTTGGCCGCCTGATTCTGCGCGTGCAGGCCGCGAACCCGCACGGTTTTGCCGAGGGGGCCGAGCACCAGGGAATCGCCCACCGTGACCTGGCCGGACAGCGCCGTACCGGTCACCACGATGCCCGCACCGGGGACACTGAACGCGCGATCGATGGCCAGGCGAAAACCGCCGTCCTGACTACGCTTCAGCACTTCGGCCTGGGCCTTGAGCAACGCTTGGCGCAGGGTCTGCACCCCCTCCAGGGTCACGCTCGACAACGCAATCAACTGCGCCTCGGCGTACGGGCCGGGCGCCAGCAACGTTGCAATCTGCTCGCGCACAGCCTGCACCCTGGACGGCTCGACCCGGTCGCATTTGGTGATCGCCACAATGGCACGGGGAATACCCAGTAATTCGACGATGGCCAGGTGTTCCCGGGTCTGCGGCATCACGCCGTCGTCGGCGGCCACCACCAGCAGCACCAGGTCGATGCCGTGTGCACCGGCGAGCATGTTATGGGTGAAGCGCTCATGCCCCGGCACATCGATAAAACCGGTCAGGGCCGCACCGGGCTCCAGTGCGGCGTAAAGATAGCCCAGGTCGATGGTCATGCCGCGTTCGCGCTCCTCGCGGCGGCGATCACCGGCCTGCCCGGTCAGTGCCTCGAGCAATGCCGTCTTGCCGTGGTCGATGTGCCCCGCCGTGCCGACGATCACCCTGCCCGGCCCTCCACCTGCAGTTGCTCAAGCTGCGCCAGCCACGCCGGTTCGTCATCCAGTTGGCGCACGTCGAGCCACAGCGCGTCGTCATCGATACGCCCCAGCACCGGTATCGGCAAGGCTCGAAGGGCCTGTTCCAGATTCAATAGCGCGCGCCCGCGCTGACGTTTGGAAGTATTGGCACGCAGGCATAGCGCGGCACTCGGCAAGCGTGCCACCGGCTGGCTGCCACTGCCGATCATTCCCAGCGCCGGCACCGCGCTGACGCTCCAGCCCGCGCCCAACCGCGTGGCCAGCGACGGTTGCAGGCGCTCGGCCTGGGCCAGGATGTCGGGTTGCGCACGGGTTAGCAGGCGCAGGCTGGGCAGTCGCTCGGCCAGGCGGTCCGGGTCGCGGTACAGGCCCAACACCGCTTCGAGGGCGGCCAGGGTCAGCTTGTCGACCCGCAGCGCCCGTTTCAGCGGGTTCTTCTTGATCCGTGCAATCAGGTCCTTGCGGCCGACAATCAACCCGGCCTGGGGACCGCCGAGTAATTTGTCGCCGCTGAACGTGACGATGTCCGCGCCATCAAGCAGGGCCTGGCGCACCGTCGGTTCGGCCGGCAAGCCCCAGCGGGTCAGGTCCAGCAGGCTGCCGCTGCCAAGGTCTTCAAGCAGTGGCAAGCCATGTTGATGGGCCAGGCGCGCCAGCTCGACGGTCGGCACCCGGGTGGTGAACCCCTCGATGCTGTAGTTGCTCGCATGTACCCGCATGATCAAGCCGCTACGCGCGCCGATCGCGGCTTCATAGTCGCGGGCATGGGTGCGGTTGGTGGTGCCGATCTCAACCAGTTTGACCCCCGCGCGCGCCATGATGTCGGGGATGCGAAAGGCGCCGCCGATTTCGATCAACTCGCCCCTGGAGATGATGCCTTCCTTGCGCGCACCCAGGCTGTTTAGGGTGAGCAGCACCGCGGCGGCATTGTTGTTGACCACGGTCACCGCTTCGGCACCGGTCAGTTCGCGAATCAGGCCCTCGATCAGATCGTCGCGGTCGCCGCGTTTGCCGCTGTGCAGGTCGAACTCCAGGTTCAACGGATAGCGCGCGGCCATTTGCACGGCGTCGATCGCTTCCTGCGGCAACAAGGCGCGCCCCAGATTGGTGTGCAGGACCGTCCCGGTGAGGTTGAACACCCGACGCACGTGACTGCGATGCTGGCTGGCCAGACGCTCGCCCGCCCTGCCCGCCAGTACTTGCGGGGTGAGTTCGACCGCGTCGAGTTGCCCCGCCAGGACCGGTTGGCGCAAGTCATCGAGCAACTGGCGCAAGCTTGCGAGCAAGGCCTCGCGCCCATAGCGTTCGGCCAAGGGATGGCAGGCCGGGTGGCGCAGCAGGCTATCGATGGAAGGCAGTCGCAAGGCTTGGCTGGTGGATCTGGCAGACATCAGGCACTCCGGCAAACGTTGACCGCCTGAGTGTAGACGTTCGCTTCAATCGCCCCCGGGTGCCAGCAGCAGGTTGGGCGCAGGGCGCGCAAAACCCTCCTCTTCCAGGCGCATGTCGAGCATCAGGCTGCTCAGGTCCGCGGACAGCGCTTCGCCCTCGGCGTCGCATTCCAGGTACAGCTGCTTCAGATAACTGCGACAACCGGGGCAGGTTTCGGCGCGTAACGGTGCCTTGTCCGCGGCGTGACGGTCGGTGTCGAGGCTGACGTATTGCAAGCCTTTGCTCTGCTCGCAATAGACGCACTTGACCCGCACTACATGCCATTCACAGGCACACAGTGAGCACACCAGATAGCGCAAGCCGTTGTACTTGCCGCGATGGCGGATCACCCCAGCCATGGCCGGTGAGCCGCACGCCGGGCACTGGTTAAGACTGTTGCCGGGTTTCAAGGCGAGGTCGGGGGTACTCAGCAGCCAATGGCTCCACGCGACTTGCAACGCAGCCCCCAGAAATGGCACCAGCGCCGCCGGCAGCAAGGTGAACTGTCCGCTGACCAAGGCTATCGCCCACGCCTTGCGCTGCCCGACGTTGGCCTCACGCAAGGTTGCCACGGCGTTTTCCACCGCCGGTTGCGCCGGTGGCTGATAGCGCTGCAACAGCGCTTGCAGGTACGCCAGCCACGCATCCTCGCGCACCAGGCTGTCGGCGGCAAACGGTGGCAGGCCGTGATCCAGGCACTGCCTGACGCGTTGCGGGTCCGGCTGTGCCGCCTCGGGGGGATCGTCCATCAGACGTTGCTGCACGTTGCACAACCCCGCCACCAGACGCAGGTAATCGGCCAATGGATGACCGTCGGCAAGGCGCTCCAGGCGCGACGCACGCAAGGCAAACAGGTTCGGCGGTGGCAGGTGCAGAAACGGCGGCGATGTCGCCGCCGCTTCAATCTGTCCCGGCTCCAGGATCGTGGCCAAGTGGTTATCCTTTTCTGTTCAGCGGCGGATCGGGACGCTCATCCCGGGTCACTTCACGGTACCAGAGCTCATGGTGTTTCTTCGCCCAGGCGCGACTGACCCAACCATGCAGCATGGCGCTGACCGATCCCTTGATCCAGATGCCGGCGTAGATGTGCACGATGATGCTCAGGATCAGCACGAAACCGGCCAACGCGTGCAACAGCATTGCCCAGCGAATGCTGGTGATGCCGAAATAGGCGCTGAAGTAGGCGCGCCAGATCACCAGCCCGCTGAACAACAGCACCAGCATGCACAGCAGTAAAGTCCAGAACAGCAGCTTTTGCCCGGGATTGTATTTGCCGATGGCAGGCACGCCCTCCTCTTCATTTTTCATCACCCGGTCGATGCGCCGCAGCCACAATCGATCATTGGCGATAAAGATATTGGCGCGCCAGAAACTCAGGACCAAGCCGAAGAAGAACACGAACATCAGCACGCCCATGAACGGATGCAGGATACGCGTCCACGGCCCGCCGCCGAACAGATTGCTCAACCAGAACAGCGCCGGATGGAACAGCGCCAGGCCCGATAACCCGGCCATCAGGAACAGAATCGCCACCAGCCAGTGGTTGGTGCGCTGGTTGCTGGTGTAGCGCAGGATCTGTTTGCGGATCATGGCCTGTCCTCCCGCTTCGGATCATAGGTATGCACCGATGGATCGACTTCATGCACCGCAGGATCGCTCGACGGCGGCCGTTCATCTTCCTCGACCACCTGTGGCCCGACGCGCACGTAATGGAAGAACCCGGCCAGCACCGCCGCGCCCATGGCCAGCAGCGCCAGGGGCTTGCTGACGCCCTTCCACAGGCTCACCAACGGGCTGATGACCGGATCGCTCGGCAGTCCGGCGTACAGCCTGGGGGTGTCGGCGTGGTGCAGCACATACATCACGTGCGTGCCGCCAACGCCCGCGGGGTCGTACAGGCCGGCGTTGTCGAAGCCACGACTCTTGAGGTCGACGATGCGCTCGGCGGCATGTTCCTTCATGTCCTGCTTGGAGCCGAACACGATGGCGCCGGTCGGACAGGTTTTCACACAGGCCGGTTCCAGCCCCACCGCCACCCGATCCGAGCACAAGGTGCATTTGTAGGCTTTGTGGTCCTTCTGCGAAATGCGTGGAATGTTGAACGGACAACCGGTGATGCAGTAGCCACAGCCGATGCAGTGATCCTGATTGAAGTCGACGATGCCGTTGGCGTGCTTGATGATCGCTCCGGGACTGGGGCAAGCCGCCAGGCAACCGGGTTCGGCGCAATGCATGCAGCCGTCCTTGCGGATCAGCCATTCCAGGTTGCCGGCGTCGGTTTCGTGCTCGGTGAAACGCATCAGGGTCCAGGTTTCTGCTGTCAGGTCCTGCGGGTTGTCGTAGGTGCCGAGGTTGTGGCCGACCTCGTCGCGCAGCTCGTTCCATTCCGAGCAGGCGACCTGGCAGGCCTTGCAGCCAATGCACTTGGTGGTGTCGATCAGCTTGGCGACTTCCTCCTGATTGCGTACCGATGGCGGTACGGTGGTAGTGGCCGAGCGGGCAATGATGTCTTGGCTGGCCATTTAGACTTTCTCCACGTTGACCAGGAATGACTTGGATTCCGGGGTCTGGGTGTTGCCATCGCCGAGGAACGGCACCAGGGTGTTGGTCAGGTAGCCGTGGCGCGTGAGCCCGGTGAATCCCCAGTGCAAAGGGATACCGATCTGGTGCACGATCTGATTGTTGACCTGCAACGGACGAATCCGCTTGGTCACCACCGCCACCGCCTCGATGAAGCCTCGCTTGCTGCTGACCCGCACACGGTCGCCGGCGACGATGCCGAGTTCACTGGCCAGCACTTCGCCGATTTCGACGAACTGTTCGGGCTGGGTAATGGCGTTGAGCTTGCAGTGCTTGCTCCAGAAGTGGAAATGCTCGGTCAGCCGGTAGCTGGTGGCGGCGTAGGGGTAATCCTTGGCCACACCCAGCGTGTCCCATACCGAATCGAAGATCCGCGCCGCCGGATTGCTGGTGGCTTTCTTGTTTTGCGGGTGCAGTGGGTTGATGCCGATCGGTGTCTCGAATGGCTCGTAGTGCTCGGGGAATGGCCCTTCGTTCATCTTGTCGACGGCGAAGAACCGCGCCACGCCTTCGGGGTTCATGATGAACGGGTTCATCCCCGCCTCTGGCGCCACGTCAGCCTTGTAGTCCGGTACATCGGTGCCGGCCCAGGCCTTGCCGTTCCACCACACAAGACGCTTTTTATCGTCCCAGGGCTTGCCTTTCAGGTCGGCCGAGGCGCGGTTGTAGAGAATCCGCCGGTTTGCCGGCCAGGCCCAGGCCCAACCCTGGTGCTGGTGCATGCCGTACGGGTCGTTGTTATCGCGGCGGGCCATCTGGTTGCCCGTTTCGGTCCAGCTGCCACAGAAAATCCAGCACCCGGACGCCGTACCGCCGTCGTCCTTGAGCTGGCCAAACCCGGCCAGTTGCGCGTTGCCCTTGATAAGCGCCCCCGTGGCGTCGGTAAAGTCAGTGACGGCGTAACCGTTGATCTCCTTGGCCAGTTCTTCCGGTGACGGTTCGTCAGGCACCTTGTACGGCCACGACAGTTTCAGCAACGGGTCGGGATAGGCACCGCCTTCAGCCTGATAACGCTGGCGCAGGCGCAGGAACAGCTCGCTCATGATGCGAATGTCGGTGTAGGCCTCCCCAGGGCCGTCGGCGCCCTTCCAGTGCCATTGCAACCAGCGACTGCTATTGACCAGCGAGCCGTCTTCCTCGGCGAAACAGGTAGTGGGCAGGCGAATCACTTCGGTCTGGATCGCGGAGCTGTCCACGTCGTTATAGGGCCCGACCTTTTGCCAGAACTCCGAGGTTTCGGTGGCCAACGGGTCCATCACCACCAGCCATTTGAGCTTGGCCAGCGCGGCCATCACGCGGTTCTTGTCCGGCAACGCGGCAATGGGGTTGAAGCCCTGGCACATATAGCCGTTGACCTTGCCCTGGCCCATCAGGTCGAACACCTTGAGGATGTCGTAGTTGGGAATGTCCAGTTTCGGCAGATAATCAAAGGCCCAGTTGTTTTCCAGCGTGGCATTGGCCCCGTACCAGGCCTTCATCAGGCTGACGTGGAATTTACTGTAGTTCTGCCAATAGGACAGTTGACCCGGCCGTAACGGTTTTTGCGTGCGCTTGAGGATGTAGGCGGTGTAGTCCTGCTCGCCGTCGCCGGGCAGCGTGAGGTAGCCCGGCAGCGAGTTGGACAGCAGGCCCAGGTCGGTCAGCCCCTGGATATTGGAGTGCCCGCGCAAGGCATTCACCCCACCGCCCGGCATGCCGACGTTGCCCAGCAACAGTTGCACCATCGCCGCGCTGCGGATGATCTGCGCGCCAATCGAGTGCTGGGTCCAACCCAGTGCATAGAGGATGGTCATGGTCTTGCCCGGTTGCGAGCAAGTGGCGATTTCCTCCCAGATTTTCTGCATGGCATCGACCGGCATCCCGCAAATCTGGCTCGCCAGTTCGATGTTGTAGCGGCTGTAATGCTGCTTCATCAGTTGATAGACGCAGCGCGGGTCCTGCAGGGTCGGGTCAGTCTTGACGAAGCCGTCTTCGCCCAGGTCATAGCCCCAGCCGGATTTGTCGGTGTACACACGCTTGGCCGCGTCGTAACCGCTGAAAATCCCGTCCTCGAAGCCGTACCCGGGTTTGACCAGGAACGACACGTCGGTGTAGTTGCGCACGTACTCGTGCTGGATCTTGTCCTCGGTCAGCAGGTAATTGATCAGCCCGCCCATGAAGGCGATGTCGGTGCCGGTGCGGATCGGCGCGTAATAATCGGCCACGGAGGCCGTGCGGGTGAATCGCGGGTCGACCACGATCAACCGAGCCTTGTTGTGCGCCTTGGCTTCGGTCACCCACTTGAAACCACAGGGGTGCGCCTCCGCTGCGTTGCCGCCCATTACCAGAACCAGATTCGCGTTGGCGATATCGGTCCAGTGGTTGGTCATGGCACCACGGCCGTACGTCGGGGCAAGACTTGCCACCGTCGGGCCGTGTCAGACACGCGCCTGGTTATCGAACCCCAGCATGCCGAGACTGCGAACCACCTTATGGGTGATGTAGCCCGCTTCGTTGGACGCCGCCGATGCCGCGAGGAAACCAGTGGTCAGCCAGCGGTTGACCGTCTGCCCCTGGGCGTTCTTCTCGATGAAGTTGGCGTCGCGGTCGGTCTTCATCAGGTCGGCGATGCGATCGAGCGCTTCCTCCCAGGAGATTCGCGTCCACTCGCTGCTGCCGGGTTTGCGCACCTGCGGATATTGCAGGCGGCCGGGACTGTGAATGAAGTCCAGCAGGCCTGCGCCTTTGGGGCACAGGGTGCCGCGGTTCACCGGATGGTCGGCGTCACCTTCGATGTGGATGATATTTTGCGCGACATTCTTGGCCGCATCGCCCTGGCTGTACATGATTACCCCGCAACCGACCGAGCAATACGGGCAGGTGTTGCGGGTTTCATGGGTGTGGGCAAGCTTGAAATGGCGCACCTGCTCGGCGAAAGCGGCAGTCGGGGCCATGCCCAACGCGCCCAGGCTCGAGCCTGCAAGGCCGATACCGGCGACCTTGAAGAACTGACGACGGCTGAGGTCCATCGTGCACTCCTTATCAGGTGGAAATCCGGTGCGTTGCCGGATTTTTCTGGACAATCACGGTGGCGGCAGTCTCGCTACCGACACCTGAAACTGTAGACAATGGGTAGGCGTCTTGTGTGAAAACCGACCGTCGGGCAACCATCGATATCCTTGCTCGCACCCACAGGGGCTAGGCGATTATCATGGTTGCCATTCCAACCCAGCGTTTACGAGACTGCGCATGACTTTCGATTTTGATCAGGTGTTCGACCGCCACGGCACTGGTAGCACCAAGTGGAGCCGTTACCCGGCCGATGTGCTGCCGATGTGGGTCGCCGACATGGATTTCGCCGCGCCGCCGATGGTCATCCAGGCCCTGCAAAAGCGCCTGGAACACCCGTTGCTCGGCTACAGCGTGGCCAAGGACGATTTGCGCGAAGCCATCGTTGCCGATTTGTGGAACAAGTACGCCTGGCGCGTCGAGCCGCAAGAGCTGATCTTCCTGCCGGGCGTCGAGTCGGGCTTCAACATGGCGCTCAAGGCGCTGGTACAGCCGGCACAGAATGTAGTGGTGCAGGTTCCCAACTACCCGCCCCTGCGTCACGCAGCGGGTCATTGGGGCCTGAACAAGGTCGAGCTGGGCTTCGACCCGCAGCCCGACGGCACCTACGCCACGCCATTGGCGACCTTGAACGAATCCCTGGAAGGCGGCGGCGCGCTGCTCCTGAGCAACCCGCACAATCCGTTGGGCAAAGCCTTCGTCCGGGATGAACTGCAAGCCATTGCCGACATCTGCCTGGCCAACGAGGCCTGGATCATTTCTGACGAGATCCACGCCGAACTGTGCTTTGACGGTCGCCAACACCTGCCGATGGCGTCCCTGAGCCCCCAAATCGCCCAGCGCACCATCACGCTGATGTCGGCCAGCAAGGCCTACAACATCGCCGGCCTGAAAACCTCGTTCATGATCATCCAGGATCGCCACCTGCGCGAGAAGGTCAATCACGCCCGTTGCGGCATGGTCGACAGCGTCAATCCACTGGGCATGGAAGCCACCCGCGTCGCCTACAGCGAAGCCGCCCCCTGGCTGGCCGCGCTGAAGGACTACCTGCAGGGCAACCGCGATTACCTGGTCGACGCCGTGCGCAGCCGTTTACCGGGCATTACGATGAATGTGCCGCAAAGCACCTACCTGGCCTGGCTCGATTGCTCGGCTCTGGGGCTGGATAACCCGCAACAGTTCTTCCTCGAACAGGCCAAGGTCGGCTTGAGCCCAGGCCTGGATTTCGGCGATGGCTGCCAACAGTTCGTGCGCCTGAACTTCGGCTGCCCGCGGTCGATGCTGGAAGAAGGGATTGCTCGGATGGAGCGCAGTTTGCGTCACCTTAACGGCTGATCCCGATTTGCCCGCGAAAAACGATATCGCGGTGCAACAGACACGCCGGCAAGCCTGGCTCGCCTGTAGGAGTCAGGCTTGCCGGCGAAGACGATCGCAAGGCGCTGGTTGGGCTGGTGAATATGCTGGCTGAAGATCTGTCGATGATGCGGGGCAAGCTTGGGTTGAATGGAGTGTTGTAGTGCCTGGACGGGCCTCTTCGCGAGCAGGCTCGCTCCCACAGTGATTGATGATGTACACATAATTTGTGTTCACATCGGACACTGTGGGAGCGAGCCTGCTCGCGATGGCGTCAGTGGTCGCGCTACAGCTTCTAAAGAATGCGGTAGAGCAACCGCTCGATGCGCACCCGGCTTACCCGCTTGAGAAACTTCGCCACCCCCGCCGGGTAATCCGGCAGGGTTTGCAGGTCCTGGTAGCGCTCGATGCGCCGGGTGTGCTCGAAGATCTGTGCAAGCTCGGTGCGGCGGGGTTCGAGCAATTCGTTTTGCGGATCATCGATCAGCAAGGCGTTTTCCAGATCGAGACGAAACGCCCGCGGATTTAGGTTGTTGCCGGTCAGCAAGGTGTAGCGCTGATCGACCCACATGCCCTTGAGGTGGTAGGTGTTGTCGCCGTCCTTCCACAAGTGCAGGTTCAACTGGCCGCTGTCGATGTTGCGCTGATGCCGCTTGGCAAAGCGGCGCAAGCTGATTTCGTAGAGATACGGCAGCGCCGAGATCACCTTGAACGGCTCGCTCGGCGGGATGTAGAAGTCGTTGGCGGTCTTGTCTCCGACCACGATGTCGATCTTCACCCCCCTGGCCAGCGCCCGGTTGATTTCCCGGGTCACCGCCAAGGGCAGGTTGAAGTACGGCGTGCAGATGGTCAGCTGCTGCCGGGCGCTGCCGATCAGCTCGCCAATCACCCGGCTCAACGGATTGTTCTTGCCTACGCCCAGCAGCGGGCTGACCGACAGGCCATCTTTGTCCGTGGTGCCCTGGGTCGTGTCGTAGGCCGCGTGCTTGAGACGGCTGCGCAGGTCGCCGATGTCGTTGCGCAGGCTGCGGGTGGTCGGCAGGTTTGGCAGGTCCAGGCGATGCACCGCCTTTGAAGCCACCAGGCCGTGCTGTACCAGGTGATGCATCGAGTCGGCCAGCGCGCGATTGTGCAGCAGGTGGTAACGGTCGTACCGGTACTTGTCGAACTTGTGCAGGTAGACGTTGTTCAGGCTCGCACCGCTGTAGATCACGCAGTCATCGATGACAAAACCCTTCAAGTGCAACACGCCAAACAGCTCGCGGGTCTGCACGGGCACGCCGTACACCGGCACCACGCTTTGGTGGGTGCGGGTCATTTCCTGATACCAGGCCGAGTTGCCCGGCTGCTTGCCGGCACCGATCAGCCCGCGCTGGGCGCGCAGCCAGTCAACGACCACCGCCACTTCCAGTTCCGGCCGTGCCAGCTTGGCCGCGTGCAAGGCATCGAGAATTTCCTGGCCGGCCTCGTCCTGTTGCAGGTACAGCGCAACGATATAGATGCGCTGGGTGGCGCTGGCGATTTTTTCCAGCAGGCAACGGCGGAACTCGGCGGCGCCAGAGAGGATGGTGACGGCATCGGCGGTCAGCGGGAAACTGCGCAGTTTGGGCAGCAGGGGGCGTTTGAAAAGCGACGGCATAGGGCTCGCAATGGGTCGAATCCGAAGAACCCGAGAGCTTACACCATCGTTCGGTTCGGGTCTTGCGATGAGGCTCATACCCTATAAAAGATCGCAGCCTGCGGCAGCTCCTACAGAGATCGGTGTAGACGCTGCCGAAGGCTGCGATCTTTTGATCTCAAGAACAGGTTGACCAAGGAGAACGATCGTTCTACTGTAGTCACATGAACAAGATAACCAGCAACGACACACGCGACATCATTCTGGATGTCACCGAAAAGTTGATCTACAAAAGTGGCATTGCCGCCACGGGCATGGATCTCCTGGTGAAAACCGCCGGCGTCTCCAGAAAAAGTATCTATCGCTACTTCGCCAACAAGGAGGAGCTGACCGTCGCCGCCCTGCAACGCCGGGATGAACGCTGGATGCAGTGGTACAGAAGCGAAGTCGGACAGGCCCAAACGCCAGCCGAACGCCTGCTCAACCTGTTCACCGTACTCACGTCCTGGTTCGCCAGCGAAGGCTTTCGCGGCTGCGCATTCATCAACACCAGCGGTGAAACCGGCGATCCGCGAGACCCGGTTCGCCTGGTCGCCAGGGACCACAAACAGAAGCTGCTCGACTACGTGTGCGAGCTGTGTACCGAATATGGCGCTGAAGATCCGCAGACGCTGGCCAAGCAACTGCTGATCCTGATCGACGGCGCCATTACCGTCGCACTTGTCATGGGTGACTACAGGGCTGCCGATAATGCGCAATGCATGGCGCGGAAGTTATTGGGCCTGTAATAACTTGATCAAGACCGACAATTTGCTTGAACTTTAAATTAATAGGGAGACATGAAATGTCTAACGCCGAAGTTCGTCCGCCATTGCCGCCGTTCACCCGTGAATCAGCCATTGAAAAAGTTCGCCTGGCTGAAGATGGCTGGAACTCCCGCGACCCGGAACGCGTTTCGCTGGCCTACACCCTGGACACGAAATGGCGAAACCGCGCCGAGTTCGCCTACAACCGTGAAGAAGCCAAGGGCTTTCTGACGCGCAAATGGGCCAAGGAACTGGATTATCGCCTGATTAAGGAGCTCTGGGCGTTTACCGATAACCGCATCGCCGTGCGTTACGCCTATGAATGGCACGACGATTCGGGCAACTGGTTCCGCTCCTATGGCAACGAAAACTGGGAGTTCAACGAGGACGGCCTGATGGCGCGGCGCTTCGCCTGCATCAACGACATGCCGATCAAGGAAAGCGAGCGCAAGTTCCACTGGCCGCTGGGGCGTCGTCCTGACGACCATCCGAGCCTGTCGGACCTCGGCCTGTAACCCGGCACTGATCATTCCCACGCTCTGCGTGGGAATGCAGCCCGGGACGCTCCGCGTCCCTGAAGCGGACGCGGAGCGTCCGGTGAGGCGTTCCCACGCAGAGCGTGGGAACGATCAGTCGTGTTCAGGCGACGGCTGATTGCGGCTTCACCAGCGCCTTGGCCTCCAACTCACGCACCAGCGGCAACACCCGCTTGCCGAAGTATTCGACTTCTTCCAGAAAGTGCAGGAACCCCGCCAGTACCAGGTCTACACCCACCGCTTTCAATGCGACGATGCGCTCGGCGATCTGTTGCGGCGTACCGATCAGGTTGGTCTTGAAGCCGTCGTTGTACTGCACCAGGTCCTCGAACGTCGACTTGGCCCAATTGCCTTCACCTTCGGGTGATGCCCTGCCCGCCTGTTTCGCCGCATCACCAAAGGTATTCACTGCCTGCGGATCGGCCTGGTCGATGATCTGCGCCAGCACCGCTCGCGCCTCTTCTTCGGTATCGCGGGCGATGACAAAGGCGTTTACGCCAACCTTCACCGAGTGATTGTTCGCCGCGGCCTTGGCGCGAATGTCGTCGACCTGGGCCTTGATGCCTTCCGGGGTATTGCCGTTGGTGAAGTACCAGTCCGACACCCGCGCTGCCATGTCCCGCGCCGCACGGGAACTGCCGCCCTGGAAGATCTCCGGCAGGCCGAGTGGCTTTGGCTTGAGGCTGTAGTTGTCAAAACGATAGAAATCGCCGCGAAAGGTGAAGTTGTCCTCGGTCCACACGCCTCTGAGCGAGCGAATGAACTCTTCGGAACGGCGATAGCGTTCGTCGTGCTCCAGCCAATGCTCGCCAATGGCCTGGAATTCGCCCTTGAACCATCCGCTGACGATATTGACCGCCACCCGGCCGTTGGTCAGTTGATCGATGGTCGCCAGTTGCTTGGCCGCCAGTGCCGGTTGCCATGGCCCCGGCAGGATCGCGGCGATGACTTTCAGTTTGTGGGTGGCGGCCAGCAATGCATGGCTGAAGGCGACGGACTCATGCTGGTATTCGGCGCCGTAACCGGCAGTGAAGCGAATCTGCGTGAGCGCATATTCGAACCCCGCCTCTTCGGCCAGTTGCGCCAGTTTGCGGTTGTAGTCGATGCCCCAGTGGGTCCGTTGCTCGATCTTGCTGACCACCAGCCCTCCGCTGACGTTCGGTACCCAGTAGGCGAATTTGACGGCTTGCTGACTCATTGGCGTGTCCTCGGGACATTGGGAATGTCCCAGGGGTAGAGCAGCAAGCGTGCCAGTGCCTGCCACGACTTCCCTGAACCGAACGAGATCCCCTTGTGGGAGCGAGCCTGCTCGCGAAGGCGGCTTGTCTGTCAACATCGATGTTGAGTCGGATGGCCCCTTCGCGAGCAGGCTCGCTCCCACAATGATTGAGCTGTGTCAGAAGCAATTTGCTGATGCACTGTTGATCCGGCAACAGTTGAGGACGTCATGGTATTAGCGCCGGCCAGTAAATCCACGCGTTAGCCTCCGGCATGGACTGTGCAATCGCTCCTTGCACAAACATCGTTTTTTCTGCCCAGCCAAGGAGCTGTTTCCATGACCGAACACCAGGTAATCAACCCGCTGTCCATCGGCACTGACTACGAAGCGCTGGCCGCCCGGTATCGCCCGATTTTCCAGCGAATCGCCGAAGGTGCCCTCGAACGCGAGCAGTCGCGCACCCTGCCCCATGAGCCGATCCAATGGCTCAAGGACGCTGGCTTTGGCGCAGTGCGGGTGCCCGTTGAATACGGCGGTGGCGGCGCCTCGCTGCCGCAGCTGGTTGAGTTGCTGATCGAACTGGCCGAGGCTGACTCGAACATTCCGCAGGCATTGCGCGGTCACTTCGCCTTTGCCGAAGATCGCCTCAATTCCCCGCCTGGCGCGGCCCGGGACATCTGGTTCAAACGGTTTATAGACGGTGACGTCGTCGGTTGCGCCTGGACCGAAATCGGCAACGTGGAGATTGGCGACGTCATCACCAAGGTGTCGCTCCATGGCGAGCAATGGCGGCTGAACGGCGAGAAGTTCTACAGCACCGGTAGCCTGTTTTCCGACTGGATCGATGTCTATGCCCAACGTAGCGATACCGGTGGCGACGTGATTGCCGCGGTGCGCACCCGCCAGCCTGGGATCGTGCAAAGCGACGACTGGGACGGGTTCGGCCAGCGCACCACGGGCAGCGGCACGTCGCGCTTTGTCGACGCCGAGGTGGACGCACAAAACATCATCGACTTCGCTACGCGCTTCAAGTACCAGACCGCGTTTTATCAGTTGGTGTTGCTGGCAACCCTGGCCGGGATCGGCCGTGCGGCGTTGCGCGATGTGTCCCGGCAGGTGCGCGAACGCCAACGCATCTACAGCCATGGCAATGCCCAGCGCGTCAGTGAGGATGCGCAGGTCCAGCAAGTGGTCGGCGATATTGCCGCGTGGGTGTATGCCGCCGAGGCCGCCACTTTGCGGGCGGCGCAGCCGGCACAACAGGCTTATCTGGCGCGGTTCGCCGGCGATGAACAATGGGAGCGTTCGGCAAACGTCGCAGCGGAAATCGAATCGGCGAAAGCACAGGTGGTGGTCACGGAGTTGATCCAGCGCGCGTCCACGCAGTTGTTCAATGCGCTGGGGGCTTCGGATATTCGCCAGGGCAAATCGCTGGATCGGCACTGGCGCAATGCGCGTACCGTGTCGTCGCACAATCCGGTGATCTACAAGTCGCGGATTGTCGGGGACTGGGAAATCAACCGGACCGAGCCGCCATTCGTGTGGCAGATCGGCAATGGGCCTGACCGTAAAATCTGAGCCCGATCCCCGTAGGAGCTGCCGCAGGCTGCGATCTTTTGATCTTGCCCCCTCAAAAACAAGATCAAAGATCGCAGCCTGCGGCAGCTCCTACAGGGGGTTGCGTCAGCGCGGTCGCAGCAAGAGTTGGATAAAGGTAAGATACCGGCCCTTCCCTGCAGCCCTTCGCTGCCCCCCGCCGATTAAGCCGATTCCATGCCTTTCGAACTCAGCGTTGACCTCACTACCCTGGCCATCCTGGCCATTGTCGCTTTCATTGCCGGTTTCATCGACGCCATCGCTGGAGGCGGCGGCTTGTTGACCACCCCGGCCTTGCTGACCGCTGGCCTGCCACCGCACCTGGTGCTGGGCACCAACAAACTCAGTTCGACCTTTGGCTCGGCCACGGCCAGCTTCACTTTTTACCGCCGCAAGTTGTTCCACCCCAGGCAGTGGACACACGCCATCGTCGGCACCCTGGTCGGAGCACTGACCGGTGCGGTAGTCGCTCATTACCTGCCGGCCGAATGGTTGAACAAGATGCTGCCGGTGATCGTGTTTGCCTGTGGCCTCTATCTTTTGTTCGGTGGCACGCCGAAAGCGCCGCTGGACAGCAACGCCCCGATCAGGAAAAAGTGGCAATCGACCCAAGGCTTCAGCCTTGGCTTCTACGATGGCGTGGCCGGTCCCGGTACTGGCGCGTTCTGGACCGTCAGCAGCCTGCTGATGTACCCGATCGATCTGGTGAAGGCCAGCGGCGTGGCACGCAGCATGAACTTCGTCAGCAACATTGCGGCCTTGTCGGTGTTCGTGTTTTCCGGGCAGGTGGACTGGATCATCGGCCTGAGCATGGGCCTGTCGGTAATGGTCGGGGCATTCTTCGGCGCCCGCACCGCCATCAGCGGTGGCGCGAAGTTCATTCGTCCGGTTTTCATCACCGTGGTATTGGGCCTGACCGTCCGGCTAGCCTGGCAACACTGGTTCAGCGTGGCCTAAGCGCCGCGCCACGTAGACGTCGATCAGGTAGCGGGCGATCGAACGTGACGCCGGCAACGGCGGTAGATCATGCACATTGAACCACTGGGCGTCTTCGATCTCGTCCTCCTGGCAGACGATCTCGCCACCGGCGTATTCGGCATGGAAGCCGAGCATCATCGAGTGCGGGAACGGCCAGCACTGGCTGCCCAGGTACTGGACGTTCTTCACTTCGATCTGCACTTCTTCACGCACTTCGCGAATCAGGCAATCCTCGGCCGATTCGCCAGGTTCGGCAAACCCTGCCAACGTGCTGTAGACCCCGGCGACGAAGCGCGGCGAGCGTGCCAGCAGCACCTCATCGCCACGCGTCACCAGCACGATCATGCTTGGGGAAATCCGTGGATAGCTGCGTAAATCACACGGCTGGCAATACATCGCCCGCTCACGCGGCACCTGGATCATGGCCTGGCCGCAGTTGCCGCAAAAACGGTGCTCTCGGGCCCAGGTGCCGATCTGCGCCGCGTAACCCAGGACCTTGAACACCGTGTGATCGCCTTCAAGCATGAACGCCCGCAAGCCTTTCCAGTTACAGCCCGGCACCTCGCTGTGGGCGCGCAACTCCAGCAGATAGACAGGTTCGCCATCCAGATGGCCAATGCCGTGCTCGGCGAGTATCGCCAGGTCCTGGCGCTTGAGCCATTCGCGGGGAAACAACGCGCCGTTGTCATCGAACAAAAAGCCTTCGGGGCTGCGCGCTACCGCCCAGCCGCCGGGCTGGTCGGTGTCCAGTACTGCCGTGGTCCAACGTGGAGTCATTTTTCAATCAATCCAGAAATTCGGGTTTCTGTTTGCTCATATGGGCGGCCATGGCCACGCGCAGATCGGTCGATTGCAGCATGGCGGCGTTCCAGGTGGCGACGTATTCCAGGCCGTCGTCGATGCGATGATCGCGCATATAGCTGATCATCTCCTTGGTGCCAGTAACGGCAATCGGCGACTTGCTCGCAATCTCGCGGGCAATGCCCATGACGCCGTCGAGCAGGCTGGCGGTATCGCTGTAGACGCGATTGACCAGGCCCATGCCTCGCGCTTCTTCGGCGCCGAAAATGCGACCAGTGTAAGCCAGTTCACGCAGCATGCCGTCCCCGATGATCCGCGGCAAGCGTTGCAGTGTACCGACGTCAGCGGCCATGCCGATATCGATTTCCTTGATCGAGAATTGCGCGTCTTCGGCGGCGTAGCGCATGTCACAGGCGGCAATCAGGTCGATGGCACCGCCCAGGCAATAACCCTGGATGGCCGCGAGCACCGGTTTGCGGCATTGGTCGACCGCATTGAAGGAAGCCTGCAGATCAAGGATCTTGCGGCGCAGCAAGCGCGCATTGCGTCCGACGTCCTTGCCCAGCTCATTGGCCACGCCAGCCAGCATCATCAGGTCAATGCCTGAGGAAAAATGCTTTCCGGCGCCACTGAGTACGACTACCCGAACTTCGTCGGTGTCGTCGATCCATTGGAAAATCTCGATGATTTCGGTCCAGAAGGCAGCATTCATCGCGTTGATCTTGTCCGGGCGATTGATCTGCACATGAGCGATTTTATCTACCAGTTCGACGCTGAACGCTGTGTACTCAGACATGCTAGTGATCCTTTACCGGGCAAAAAAGAAGCCTGAACTATAACAAGGCAGCAAGGCAGTGGTTCAGCCAAAAGCGGGACTTGCACGCGCACCATAACGGTGCGCGCGTAGCAAGACGTTACGCACATCCATGTGACCACCCCGTGAATTTCCAGGGCAAAAATTCAAAAAAAACTGCATTTCGTCGGTGCTTTCGCACCGGTATCAGGCACGTTCGTACCTAAACAACCGATTGTCGAACAATTTTGCCATCAGCACTTTACCGCTCTAAGTTCTGGCCTAGACTGATTTCCCCAAGGGCGACCGGTCAGTCAAAAAGTGGAAAAAAAGTCGAAACTTTTGCCACACGGGATCGGTCGAGTGAAAAGAAGGTGCGTTGCGACTGGTGCAATCCTTGCAATGGTTAATTCACCCATTTTGCTTCAGCGCATTTGGGGAGCGCTTGCTCGCCGAGGCATAGCGCTTTGCGCGTGGCCACACCCATTGGCCAGGTAACGATTTGCCAGACCCAAGAACTAGATCAACAACACGGGAGATTCATATGATTAGTGCGGCTTTGGATGTTCAGGGAGAGCTGGCTCATCAACAGATCGGCGAATCGAGCGCCGCGACTGCTCTAAGTGCCCAACCGATCAGCGTTAGCACTACGCGGACGCTGGTGCCGGTGGCCAGTCAGAATCCCAACAAGAAGAAAGTGTTGTTCGTCACCTCCGAAATTGCCGACCTGGTGAAAACCGGCGGCCTGGGAGACGTTTCCGCCGCGCTGCCACGGGCCATGGCGCATCTGCACGATGTACGTGTCCTGATCCCCGGTTATCCGCAGGTGATGCACAGTGAAAATCCGATTCACATTATCGGTGAACTCGGTGGGCACGCGGCGCTCCCGCCGTGCAAGATCGGGCGCATGGACATGCCTGATGGTCTGGTTATCTATGTGTTGATCTGCCCTGAGCTCTACGAGCGCGAAGGTTCGCCCTATGGCGCCAACAACGGCCGCGACTGGCCGGACAACCATATTCGTTTCGCCCGCCTGGGCCTGGCGGCCGCCGATATTGCCGCCAACCTCGGACAGATCCACTGGTGCCCGGACCTGGTGCACGCCCATGACTGGCCCGCCGGCCTGGCCCCTGCCTATATGCACTGGCGTGGGCAGCGCACGCCGACCCTGTTCACCATCCATAACCTGGCGTACCAGGGCGTGACGAGCCTGGGGTCTTGCCCCGAACTGGGCATTCCGCAGCACGCCTTGCAACAGGAAGGCATGGAGTTCTACGGCAAGATGTCGTTCCTCAAGGCTGGCATGGCCTATTCGAGCCACATCACCACAGTCAGCGCGACCTACGCCCAGGAAATCACCACCCCGGACTTCGGCTGCGGTCTCGACGGATTTCTCGCCGCCAAGACCCAGCAAGGCCTGCTCAGCGGCATTCCCAACGGCATCGACGAAAGCTGGGACTCGGCCACCGACCCGCACCTCTTTTGCCCCTTCAAAATCGGTGACTGGGACGGCAAGGCGGTCAACGCCGCCCACGTTCGCCAGTTGTTCGGCCTGCAAGACAGCAAAGGCCCGCTATTTGCCGTGGTCTCGCGCCTGGTTTACCAAAAAGGCCTGGACCTGACCGAAGCGGTCTCCGAATACATCGTCAAATCCGGCGGCCAGATCGCGATCATCGGTCGTGGCGAGCCGGAAGAAGAACAAGCCATGCGCGAACTGGCCCTGCGTTTTCCCGGGCAGATCGGTGTGCGCATCGGCTTCAACGAAACCGATGCCCGACGGATGTTTGCCGGTAGCGATTTCCTCTTGATGCCGTCGCGCTATGAACCTTGTGGCCTCAGCCAGATGTACGCCCAGCGTTTCGGCTCGTTGCCGGTGGCGCGCAATACCGGTGGCCTGGCAGACACCATTGAAGATGGCGTGACTGGCTTCCTGTTCAATGAATCCACGGTGGAAAGTTATCAGCAAGCCTTGAGCCGAGCGTTCAAGGTGTTCGCCTTCCCCGACCTGCTGAATGCCATGCGCTGCCGCGCCATGGCGGCACCGTTCAACTGGTGCAAGGCGGTCGAACCCTATGCCGAACTCTACGAGCAGCTTGTAGCCAAAGCCTTGGGGAAATCGCACAAACAGTAAGAGGCTCACGCAATGCCGTTACGGACCCTTGAGACCTGGCCCCACGGCGCAATCAAACTGGACCCGCAAAACACGCGATTCGCGTTGTGGGCACCCGATGCGTTCTACGTCAGTGTCGAACTGGAAAATGGACAGTCCTTGCCGTTGCTGCCTCAGGCCGACGGTTGGTTCGTGATCAACACCCGCTGCCCAGCGGGTACCCGATACCGCTACAACATCGATGGCGAACTGGAGGTGCCCGACCCGGCCTCCCGCGCCCAGGCCGGGGACATTGACCAGTACAGCGTGGTGGTCGACCCGTTGGCCTACCAGTGGCGGCACAGCACCTGGCTGGGACGTCCGTGGAATGAAGCGGTGATCTACGAGTTGCACGTCGGCGCCCTCGGCGGCTTTCTCGCCGTGGAGGAGCACCTGGCACATCTGGTGGAGCTTGGGGTCACCGCAATCGAGTTGATGCCGATCGCGCAATTTCCCGGCGAGCGCAATTGGGGCTACGACGGGGTGCTGCTCTATGCACCCCAGGCCTCCTATGGTTCTCCCGAACAACTCAAGCACCTGATCGACACCGCCCATGGCCTTGGCCTGGCGGTGATGCTCGACGTGGTCTACAACCACTTCGGGCCGGATGGCAATTACCTGCACCGCTACGCCAAGGGGTTCTTCCGCGAAGACCGGCACACGCCTTGGGGAGCGGCCATCGATTTTCGCCGGCGCGAGGTGCGCGACTTCTTCATCGACAACGCCTTGATGTGGTTGCTGGAGTACCGCTTTGACGGCTTGCGCCTGGACGCGGTGCATGCCATCGAAGACCCGGACTTTCTCCAGGAACTGGCCCAGCGGGTGCGCCAGCAAACCGATCCGTCGCGCCATGTGTGGCTGGTGGTGGAAAATGAACATAACCAGGCCAGCCTGCTCGAACAGGGCTTCGACGCACAGTGGAACGATGACGGTCATAACGCCTTGCACGTGCTGCTGACCGGCGAGACCGATGCCTATTACGCCGACTATGCAAAAAATCCCACCGAACAGTTGGCCCGCTGCCTGAGCCAGGGCTTCGTGTTCCAGGGCCACCTCAACCGCCATGGCCAAGCGCGCGGCGAGCCCAGCGGGCATTTGCCACCCAGCGCGTTCGTGCTGTTTCTGCAGAATCACGACCAGATCGGCAACCGCGCCTTTGGCGAGCGCCTGCATCAACTGGCCCACCCCGACGCATTAAAAGCCGCGACGGCGCTGTTGCTGCTATCACCGATGATCCCCCTGATGTTCATGGGCGATGAGTTTGCCGCCGAACAACCGTTCCTGTTTTTCACCAGCCACCACGGCGAACTCGCACGCTTGGTGCGCGAAGGGCGGCGCAACGAATTTGCCGCGTTCAGCGCGTTTGCCGACCCGCATCAACGTGAACGGATTCCCGATCCCAACGCACCACAGACCTTCGAAGCGTCCCGCCCTACCCTCACGGTCAACGGGGCTTCGGCGATGCATGAGTTCTACCGCCAACTGCTGCAGATCCGCCATCGGCACATCGTCCCGCACTTGCCTGGGACCCGGGCGCGCAATGCCCAGGTGCTGGGTTTTGGCGCGGTCAGCGCGTCATGGTGCCTGGGCGATGGCAGTCAATTGCGCATCGACCTCAACCTCAGCGACACGCCGGTCCGCCATATGCCACAGGTGGACGCAAGCTTGCTGTTCGAACACCCGCCCGGGTCTGGCCAACGGCTGGACCAGGGCACCTTGCCCCCGTATTGCGCAATTGTCAGCCTCACGGCCGCGGCCCCTTTGCTACACCTTGATGGAGAGCGCCAATGAGTGATGCGCAACTGGAAATCCTTGCTAGCCGGGCTGGCCTGGCGGTCGACTGGATCGACGCCAACGGTCGTCCGCAAAAAGTCGCGCCTTCGGTTCTGCGCAACGTCCTCACGGGACTCGGCCACCCGGCCGGCAGCGCCCAGGAAATCGACGCCAGCCTGCTCGAACTGCAACAAGTACAACAGACCCGCCACCTGCCGCCTCTGATCACCGCCGATGTCGGCGTGGGACTTAACCTGGCGCACTTTTTTGAGCCGCTGACACCCTGCGAGATCCATCTTGAAGATGGCTCGAAACTCAGTCTCAAGCTGGATGCCGAAGCCGTTCTGCCGGGGCTGATCCCGGTCGGTTACCAACACGTCGAGATCGATGGACAAAGCTTTACCCTGGCCGTGGCTCCCGCCCGTTGCTACAGCGTAGCCGATGCGGTGGACAGCCCGATCCCGCGCGCCTGGGGCCTGAGCGTGCAACTGTATGCATTGCGCCGTGCCGGCGATGGCGGCTTTGGCGACACCCAGGCACTGGAAGACCTGGCCCGGGTGGCGGGCGAACGCGGCGCCGACGCACTGGCGATCAGTCCCTTGCATGCCATGTTTGCCAACGACACCCAGCGCTATAGCCCCTATTCGCCGTCAAGCCGTCTGTTTCTCAATAGCCTGTATTGCGCGCCGGGGGCGATTCTCGGTGAGCGCGCGATGCGCACCGCTATCGATGCCACCGGCCTGGCTGCCGAACTTCTGCGTTTGCAAGAACTGCCATTGATCGATTGGCCGGCCGCTGCCGAAGCCAAGCATCGCCTATTACAGGCGCTGTACGACGGATTCGTGCACGGCGAACATCCACTGCACGCCGACTTCAGCAGCTTTCGCCATGCCGGCGGTGAAGCGCTGGAAAATCATTGCCGCTTCGAGGCCATTCAAGAAACCCGTGCCGCCCGGGGCGAAAGCCTCGACTGGCGTGAGTGGCCGCCGCAGTGGCGCAACCCGCGCAGCGCTGCCCTGGCCGAATTCGCCGAAGAGAACGCTGGCCGCATCGGCTTCTTCGCCTTCTGCCAATGGTTGATCACCCGTTGCCTGGAGCGCGCGCAAGCCGCCGCCCGCAGCAGCGGCATGGGCATTGGCCTGATCGCCGACCTGGCCGTTGGTGCCGATGGCGGTGGCAGCCAGGCCTGGAGCCGCCAGGACGAATTGCTCGCTTCCCTCACCGTTGGCGCGCCACCGGACATTCTCAACCGCACCGGCCAGGGTTGGGGGATCTCCGCTTTCTCGCCCGAAGGCCTGGTGCGCAACGGCTTTCGTGCGTTCATTGAAATGCTGCGCGCCAACTTCGCCCACGCCGGTGGCCTGCGGATCGACCATGTCATGGGCTTGCAACGGTTGTGGGTGATCCCCAATGGCGCATCGCCCGCTGATGGGGCTTACCTGTATTACCCGTTTGACGACTTGTTGCGCCTGCTGACCCTCGAGTCCCATCGCCACCAGGCCATCGTCCTCGGTGAAGACCTGGGCACGGTGCCGGACGGTCTGCGGGAAAAACTCAGCGCCCGTTCGATCCTCGGCATGCGAGTGTTGCTGTTCGAACAGGACAACACTCACTTCAAACCGATCCTCGACTGGCCGGACAACGCCCTCGCCACCACCAGTACCCACGACCTGCCCACCCTCAATGGCTGGTGGCATGGCCGCGATATCGACTGGAACGCCCGCCTCGGCCTGATCGATGCCAGTTCTGAAATCGAGTGGCGCCAGCATCGCGAGCGCGAACGCGAAGGCCTGCGCCGGACCTTGAGCCAAGACCCGCAGAACTTTCGCGAAGAGTCCCACGAAACCGATCAGGTCCTCGATGCCAGTGTGCGTTTCCTCGGCCACACCCGCGCGCCGTTGGTACTGCTGCCTCTGGAGGATGCACTGGGCATCGAACAGCAGGCCAACCTGCCCGGCACCATCGATACCCACCCCAACTGGTCCCGCCGTTTACCCGTCACCAGCGAAGCCTTGCTCGATGGCCCGGACGCCGCCAGACGCCTGGAACTGCTCGCCTGCGCGCGACTTCAGGCGGCCGAGCGTGACCAATGAACCCGGTCGCTATCGCGCCGCTACGGGCCACCCTGCGGCTGCAATTTCACAAAGGCTTTACTCTCGATGATGCCGTGCCGCTGGTGCCCTATTTCGCCCGCCTGGGCATCAGCCATGTCTACGCCTCGCCGCTGCTGAGCGCCCGCGCGGGCTCCATGCACGGCTACGACGTGGTGGACCCGACCACGGTCAACCCGGAACTGGGCGGTGAATCTGCGCTACGCCGCTTGGTCGCCGCGCTGCGTGAACAGGGCATGGGGTTGATCCTCGACATCGTCTCCAACCACATGGCAGTCGGCGGTAACGACAATCCCTGGTGGCTGGACTTGCTGGAGTGGGGACGCCTGAGCCCGTACGGCGAGTTCTTCGATATCCAGTGGCACTCGCCCGATCCCTTGATGGAGGGCCAGTTGCTGTTGCCGTTCCTGGGCAGCGACTACGGCATCGCCTTGCAGGACGGTACCCTGGCGCTGCGTTTCAATGCGCAGCGCGGCGCGTTTCATGTGGAGCATTACGATCATCACTTTCCGATATGCCCCAGTCATTACGGCGAGCTGCTCAAGACAGATGCCGAGCCACTGAAATTGCTGGCGGACCGGTTCAACACCTTGAGCTATCAGACAGATGCCTACACCCTGGCGATTGCGTTAAAAGAAGCATTGCGCGAACTGGCCAGCGATCCCGCAATACTGCACGCCATCGAACAAAACCTGCAGGCCTACGATTCGCTGACCAGAGAAGGTTTTCAACGCCTGCATGACTTACTGGAGCGCCAGAGTTACCGCCTCGCCAGTTGGCGCACCGCCGCGGACGACATTAACTGGCGGCGGTTTTTCGATGTCAACGAGCTAGGCGGTTTGCGCGTCGAGCGCCCAGCAGTGTTCGAGGCGACCCACGCGAAGATCTTCCAGTTGGTGGAACAAGGACTGGTCGACGGGTTGCGCATCGACCATATAGACGGTCTCGCCGACCCACGGGGTTACTGTCGCAAACTGCGTCGGCGCGTCGACAGCCTGGCAGCGGGTCGACACCTGCCGATCTATGTGGAAAAGATCCTGGGCGAAGGCGAAACCCTGCACCGCGACTGGTCGGTGGATGGCACCACCGGCTACGAGTTCATGAACCAGTTGTCACTGCTGCAGCACGATCCCGCCGGTCAACCCATCTTGGGTGAGCTCTGGCACCGCTATAGCGGGCGCCCGGCTGACTTCCGCCAGGAAGCGCAACTGGCGCGCCAGCAGATTCTCAATGGCTCGCTGGCCGGGGATTTCGAAAGTGTCGCCCAGGCGTTGTTGCAAGTGGCCCGGGATGACCTGATGACCCGTGACCTGACGCTGGGGGCGATCCGTCGCGCGCTGCAGGAACTGATCGTGCATTTCTCGGTGTATCGCACCTACATCGGCGCTCTGGGCCGTTCGGCGCAGGACGAAGTGTTTTTCCAGCAAGCCATGGAAGGCGCCCGACAAACCCTTGGCGAAGCCGACTGGCCAGTGCTCGAGTGCCTGGCGGGGTGGCTGGGGGGCGAGAGCTGGCGAAAACGTCCGGCTGGCCGGCTGCGCAAACGGCTCAAGCATGCCTGCGTGCGCTTTCAGCAACTGACTTCACCTGCCGCCGCGAAGGCCGTGGAAGACACCGCGTTCTATCGTTCGGCGGTGTTGCTTTCGCGCAATGACGTCGGCTTCAGCACCGAGCAATTCAGTGCGCCTGTGGCCGATTTCCATGCTGCCTGTGCCCAGCGCCTGGCCGATTTCCCGGACAACCTGCTCGCCACCGCGACCCACGATCACAAGCGTGGCGAGGATACGCGCGCGCGCCTGTCCGTCTTGAGTGAACGCAGTCAATGGTACGTCGAACAGATCGGCCTCTGGCACGCCCTCGCCCGGCCCTTGCGCGACGATGAGCAGATGCCGTCAGCCGGCGATGAATTGATTCTCTATCAGGCACTGCTGGGCAGCTGGCCGCTGAACCTGCGCACCGACGACCCAGCGGCCTTGGAGGACTACGCCCAACGCATCAGCCAATGGCAACGCAAGGCCCTGCGCGAAGCCAAGCTGCAAAGCAGCTGGAGCGCACCCAATGAAGCGTATGAACAAGCCAGCGAAAACTTTACCCGGCGCCTGCTGCTGAGCCCGGAAGGTGATCTATTGCGCACCGCCCTGGGCAAGGCAGCCCGCACGATTGCCCTGCCTGGCGCCCTCAACGGATTGGCGCAAACCTTGCTGCGCATGACGGTACCGGGAGTACCGGACCTGTATCAGGGCAACGACTTCTGGGACTTCACGCTGGTCGATCCGGACAACCGCCGGCCAGTGGATTACGCCAGCCGCCAGCAGGCCTTGCAGCAGCCATTGGATCTGCCTGATCTGTTGGAGCACTGGTACGACGGGCGCATCAAGCAAGCCTTGATTGTGCGGACTTTAACCACCCGGGCCGAGCACGCCGAGCTGTTTCGACGCGGGACTTACCAGCCTCTCGAAGTCATCGGCAGCCAGGCCAATCGGGTGCTGGGATTTGTCCGTGAATGGGAGGGTACTCGCGCCATCGTCATCGTGCCGATCCGTTGTTCGGCATTGCTGGAAAACAGTGCCGTGCCTCAGGTGGACGCGCCGCAGTGGGGCGATACCCGGATCAGCTTGCCGTTCACAATCGCCGACGAAAATCTGAAGGGACTTTTTTCAAGCGTCGCAGTCACAAAACACAGGGAGCTGATGATCAGCGCCGCGCTGGGGGATTTCCCGGTCAATCTCTTTATCCAGGCTACAAACATTTGAGTTCAGTTCAGGAGCAATGCGATGAGTACCGACGATAAACGCATCCGCGAGTTTGCCTATCAGATCTGGGAATCCGAAGGCAAACCTGAGGGCCAGGAAGCACGGCATTGGGAGATGGCGTGCAAACTGGCTGAAGCCGA
This sequence comes from Pseudomonas sp. G5(2012), assembly GCF_000408945.1. Taxonomy (NCBI): domain Bacteria; kingdom Pseudomonadati; phylum Pseudomonadota; class Gammaproteobacteria; order Pseudomonadales; family Pseudomonadaceae; genus Pseudomonas; species Pseudomonas sp. G5(2012). Next base: position 3,540 of record NZ_APIO01000070.1, on the reverse strand, counting down.
AGCCTTGGCTCCGAAAAAGCCGGCAAAAGCAGCGTCGAGCAAGACAACCGTGGGCAAAGCCGGCGACGGCAAACTCAATGGCAAGGCCGGGGAAGCAAAACCCAAGGCCAAGGCCAAGCCGGCAGCTGCTTCCGCGGTGATACCACCGGGGGAAAAGGCCGCCGAGAAAAAACCTCGCGCACCGCGAAAACCGCCTGCGGTCTAAGCTTTTCTCCCGCTGTCCTGAAGATTCCAGTGGCGAGCCCTCTCGCCACCGAGGGATTCGCTCGCCCGCGAAAAAAATATTGAGCCCTGTCACTGCCTGCCGTTACTGGAGCATTTATGACCCGAACCAAGAAAGAAACTCCACCTCCCCGTGCCGAACCCTCGCGTATCCGCGAAGGACTGCCCTTCCCGCTCGGTGCGACCTGGGATGGCCTGGGGGTCAACTTCGCCCTGTTCTCGGCCAACGCCACCCGCGTCGAACTGTGCATTTTCGATGACGCCGGCGAAGTGGAGCTCGAACGCATCGAACTGCCGGAGTACACCGACGAGATCTACCACGGCTACCTCCCCGATGCCCATCCGGGGCTGATCTACGGCTACCGCGTGTACGGCCCGTATGATCCGGTCAATGGTCATCGTTTTAACCCCAACAAGCTGTTGATCGACCCTTACGCCAAACAGTTGGTCGGTCAGTTGAAATGGTCCGAAGCCTTGTTTGGCTACACCATTGGCCACCCCGACGCCGACCTCAGTTTCGACGAACGCGACAGCGCGCCCTACGTGCCGAAATGCAAGGTGATCGATCCGGCGCACACCTGGGGCCACGATCACCGGGTCAGCGTGCCATGGGACAAAACGATCATCTATGAAACCCACGTGCGCGGCTTCAGCATGCGCCACCCCGCCGTTCCCGCAAACCAGCGCGGGACCTTTGCCGGGTTGATGGTTGACGAAGTGCTGGAGCATATCCGCAAGCTGGGGGTGTCGACCGTCGAGCTGCTGCCGATCCACGCCTTCGTCAACGACCAGCACCTGCTGCACAAAGGCATGACCAATTACTGGGGCTACAACAGCATTGCGTTCTTCGCCCCCGACCCGCGTTACCTGGCCAGCGGCAAGATCGCCGAGTTCAAGGAAATGGTCGCGCACCTGCACGAAGCCAACCTGGAAGTGATCCTCGACGTGGTCTACAACCACACCGCCGAGGGCAACGAACAGGGCCCGACCCTGTCGATGCGCGGTATCGACAACGCCTCTTATTACCGCTTGATGCCTGACGACAAGCGCTTCTACATCAACGATTCCGGCACCGGCAACACCCTGGACCTGAGCCATCCGTGCGTGTTGCAGATGGTCACCGATTCGCTGCGCTACTGGGCCTCGGAAATGCACGTGGACGGTTTCCGCTTCGACCTGGCGACCATACTTGGGCGTTATCACGACGGTTTCGACGAACGACACAGTTTCCTCGTGGCTTGCCGGCAGGACCCGGTACTGCGCCAGGTCAAGCTGATCTCCGAGCCCTGGGATTGCGGGCCCGGTGGTTATCAGGTCGGCAACTTCCCGCCAGGCTGGGTGGAGTGGAACGACAAGTTTCGCGACACGGTGCGCGCTTTCTGGAAAGGCGACGACGGCCAATTGGCGGACTTTGCCAGCCGCATGACCGCGTCCGGCGAAATGTTCAACCAGCGTGGCCGGCGTCCGTATTCATCGCTGAATTTCATCACCGCCCACGACGGCTTCACCCTCAACGACCTGGTGTCGTACAACGACAAGCACAACGAAGCCAACGACGAGAACAACCAGGACGGCAGCAACAACAACCTGTCCTGGAACCATGGCGTAGAAGGCCCCACCGACGATCCGCAAATCAACGAACTGCGCTTTCGACAGATGCGCAATTTCTTCGCCACTTTGCTGCTGGCGCAGGGTACGCCAATGATCGTGGCCGGCGACGAATTTGCCCGGACTCAGGAAGGCAACAACAATGCTTATTGCCAGGACAGCGAGATCGGCTGGGTCAATTGGGACCTGAGCGAGGACGGCAAGGCGTTGCTCAAGTTCGTCAAGCGTCTGATCAAGTTGCGCCTGGCCTATCCGATTTTGCGCCGGGGGCGCTTCCTGGTGGGCAACTACAATGAGGACATCGGCGTCAAGGATGTCACCTGGCTGGCGCCCGATGGTAGCGAGATGACCACCGAGCACTGGCACGATGCGCACAATCGCTGCCTGGGCATGTTGCTCGACGGGCGAGCCCAGGAAACCGGGATCCGCCGCAAAGGCGCGGACGCCACGTTGTTGCTGGTGGTCAACGCCCATCACGACATCGTCAACTTCCTCCTGCCGGAGGTACCGGACGGCAGCTTCTGGACCTGCCTGATGGACACCAATCAACCGTCCATACGCGGTCAGGAACGCTTCGATTTCGGGCGCGAGTACTCGGTCACCGGACGTTCGTTGCTGTTGTTCGAACTGCAACGTGAGGAAGAGGAGTAGCAATCACCGGCGCGATGAAAGAAATTGAGGCATGCGTGCACTTGCGGCGCGACGAATAGCGATACATGAGCAATACTCGATGCGCGGCTGTCCAGGGTCCGGAGCGCCGCGCTTCGCTATCAACCCGCCCTACGGCTGTAGCAGCGCTTGCGTTGCGCAAGACTGGGGGCGTATGGAACAAGGACGTAACGCCATGAAATCTGTGTCCATCAGTGACAGCAGCTGTACAGAGCAAATCTGGAACAGCGCCCCGCAACTGGCCAATATTCCGGTCATCGGTACTCAATCCCTTCTCCCCCCGGGTGCGCGCGCCGTGGTGATCGCCCCACATCCCGGCGACGAAGTGTTGACTTGCGGCGGTTTGCTGCAGTTGCTCAGCACCATGGGACACCCTTTGCAATTGATTTCGGTGACCGACGGCAGCGCCAGTCATCCGGGCTCCCAACAGTGGTCGGAGAAACGCCTGAGCGTGTTTCGCTCCCAGGAAAGTGTCGAGGCCTTGCGCCGGCTTGGCTTGCCGATGCACAGCCTGAAATGGATACGCGGCGGCTTCACCGACCATACCCTGGCTGAGCATGAACAGGCGCTCACCCAATTCATCGTCCGTTATCTACGGCCGGGCGATGTGGTGTTCAGCACCTGGTGCGAGGATGGCAACAGCGACCATGACGCCGTCGGCCGCGCCAGCGCCAATGCCGCCACCATCGCCGGTGCAGTTTTCACCGAGATACCGGTCTGGGCCTGGCATTGGCCATCGCGAGACAGCGCCTTGATCCCCTGGCACCGGGCGCGCAAAGTGCGCCTGGACACCTGGACGGTGGCGCGCAAGAGCCATGCTACCCATGCCTATGCCAGTCAACTTGACGGTGAACCGGCCGTCGGGATTGCGCCACGGCTGCCGCGGATTTTGCTGGAGCGGATGCGGTTGCCTTATGAGATTGTGTTTGTCTGAAAGTGACCAGCGTGTTTAACGGGGCGCGCGCGATCAAAAGCCAAAGCGAGGCGGCCTTAAAGCCGACCTGACTTTTGGTGATGCCTTTGTTTTGATCGTTCCCACGC
>NZ_APIO01000069.1:0-11314 GCF_000408945.1 Pseudomonas sp. G5(2012) | reverse complement strand
GGCGGGGGCGTCGGGGCGTTGGCGGGTTCCGGGAACAGCCAGTGACTGACCCTGCCGACCAGGACCGCCAGGAGCAAGCCGCTGGTCAACGCCTTGATCACCGTTGCCGCCAGGCCGAAGTCGGCGACCCCGGCCGCCGGGATCATGGTCAGGCCGATCACCAGGAAGGTCACCACCAGGTTATTGCCACCCCGCTGGCCAAAGCGAAACACCATCAGCAGGCCGAGGCCGATCAACAGCACGCCGCTGAAGGCGTAGTAACGCAGGAGCGGGATCAACAGCAGGCCGATGCCGGTGGTCAGCATCGCGGTCAGCGCCAGCACCAGGGTGGCCTTGAACGGCAACGGGCGATTGAGGCTGACCAGCAACAATGCCCCCAGCACCGGCGCCAGGAAGGGGATCGGCATGCCCAGGCCAAAACTCGCGGCCAGGCACAGCGCTGTGCCACAGGCCAGGCGCAGCGCGCGCTGCACCCTGGGCGAGCGCTCAGTAGGCATACGACAGCCAGCTCATCAGCCACAGGAACAAGCGGCCCAGCGGGTTGAGCACGTTGCCTTCGGCAGGGAAGGCCATGACTTCGGCCTGGCCGCCGGAACGGATGGCGCGGTTGTCCTTGAGCAGGGTCAGTGACTCGGGGGAAAACTCGATGACCACCGGAAAACGCTGGGCCGGGCGTAGCCAGTCACGGCTGTTCTGCACCGTGGGAAGGCTGCCGGGCGCGGTCGGCTGACCCACACTGACGCCGTAGCCGATACTGCGCACGCGACCCTGGAACACTTCGCCGGGCAGTGCGTCGAGGGCGATCGACACCGGGGTTTCGGGCCGGACCAGCGCCAGGTTGTTCTCGGTCATGTCCGCGCTGATCCACACATCGTGGATCGCGATCAGGGTCATCACCGGGTTGCCGGCTGCGGCGAATTGGCCGACATCGGTGCGCAGGTCGGTGATCAAGCCAGCCGAACGGGCGCGAATCTGTGTGTTGGAAAGGTCCAGCTCGGCTTTCGACAGGGCGGTCGCGGCACTGCGCAACAGGGCGTTGTCTTCCTCGCTGCCGCCTTCCTGCTCACGGGCGCGCTGCACTTCGGCGCGGGCCGCGGCGACCTGGCTGACAGCTGCCTCGCGGTTGGCGCGGGACACCTCCAGCAGGCGCACGGAAATGGTTCCGGGGTCTTCGCGGTACAAGCCCTCAAGACGCTGATTGTCCTGCCGCGCCTTGAGTTCGTTGGCCTGCGCCGCGCGCAGACTGGCTTGCGCCGATGCGATACCGGCGGTGCTGGCGCCGATCTGCCGGCGGGTGGATTCAAGGTCGGCGCGCGCACGATCGACGGCGATCTGGTAGGGCTGCGGGTCAATCTCGAAAATCACCTCGCCGGCTTTCACATCCTGGTTATTTCGCACGTTGACACGTGTCACCCGGCCGGCGACTTCCGCCGCCACCGGAATCACAAACGCACCCACCCGTGCCTGCTGGGTATAGGGGGTGAAGCGGTCAGCCAGCAGGTACCAGGCCAGGCTCAGGACGATCAGCAGCAAGACCCACTTGATGCCTTTTTTCGTCGGGTCGGCGGCGGCCGGCGCGGGCTGGGGGGAAGGCGCGGCTTCAGTCATGGTTCTTTCACCTGATTGGGCAAAGGGAAGGCGGGCTGCTGCGCCGGGGGCTCGGCGAGCAAGTCGCCCCAGTCGGTGCGTTGTTCCATCTGCTGGCGCGTGGCGCGATCGACCTTGGGCTGGGCGCTGTACCAACCGCCGCCCAGGGCCTTGTACAGGGCAATCACATTGCTCACCGCATCGCCTCGGCTGAGCAGGTAGCTGTCCTGCAGTTCGAGCAGCGCCCTTTGGGCATCCAGCACCCGTTGGAAATCCGAGTAACCTTCGCGGTAGAGCGTGTTGGCCAAGGCCAGCGAGCGTTGCGCGGCTTTTTCCGCATCGCGCAGGATGCGCTCACGTTGCAGGGCGCGGGTCAGGCCGTTGGCGGCGTCATCCGCCTCGCGTGCGGCCTGGCGCACCTTGTCGCGATAGGCTTCGATCAACTGCTGCAAGCGCGCATCCTGCACGCGCACGTTGTTGCTGATGCGGCCATAGTCGAACACGTTCCAGCGCAGGCTCGGGCCGCCGATCAGGTCGAGACTGCGCGAGGTTCCGCTCAAGGTGTCGGTCGACCAGACGATGCTGCCGAGCAACGTCAGGGCCGGGTAGAAATCGGTTTCGGCGACGCCGATCAGCGCCGACTGTGCCGCAACGTTCAGCTCGGCCGCACGCACATCGGGCCGGCGCAGCAGCAGATTGGCCGGGACATCCTGCAAAACGGCGCGATCGACCAGCGGGATCAATTGGCTGTTGTCGACTACCAGCGGCAGCGCACCGGGTGGTTGGCCGATCAACACGGCCAAGGCATTGCGGGTGCGAGACAGCTGATCTTCCAGTACGGGGATGGTGCTCAACGTGCCCAGGTATTGGGTCTTGGCTTGTTGCAGGTCAAGTTCGGCGGTCTGGCCGCTGTTGAACAGTCTTTCGGTGATCTCGTAATTACGCTGCTGTTGGCGGGCGTTTTCGTTGGCGACGCGCAAGCGTGCCTCGGTGGTGCGCAGGAAGAAATAAGAGTCGGCGACCTGCGCCCGCACCAGGACCAGCACGTCGTCATAGTTGGCCTCAGCCGCGAAGTAGCTGGCATCGGCGGCTTCGATGGCACGGCTGAAGCGTCCCCAGAAATCCAGTTCCCAGCCCACATCGAATCCGGCGCTGTGTTGCCAGAAATGGCTGTCTACCGGGTTGGTTCCGCCGGACTGATGGCGGTTGATGTAGACGCTGTCAGCGCTGATCTGCTGCAGTTGCGGGTATCGCCCGCTTTGCGCGATGCCTAATTGCGCGCGGGCCTCCATCACGCGCAAACCAGCGATCTTCAGGCTGGTATTGCGCGCATCCGACTCGGCGATCAACCGGTCGAGCACCGGGTCGGCGAAAATTTGCCACCACTGGCGGGTGTCCGGGTACACCCCGCGTTGGCTGGCATGCTCAAGGGCCGGGGTGTTCCAGTGATCGACCCAGTCTTCGCCGGGCGGCTGGAAGTCCGGCCCCAGTCGTACGCAACCGCCGAGGACCACTACGCCTAACAGCAGTAGCTGGCGGCGTCGCATCCACGTGGATGTAGCTGATTGCATTGGGCGTTTTCCAACCAAAGGACATCACAGCAGCATAGTCGTCAGCTTGCCTTCTGCATGACGTTACCAAGCAATAGGTAAAAACGTCGCGACTGTCGTAAAAACGACCTGTTTGCGCTGAACGCGAACCGCCATCAGTTTTCTGTTGAACGAGTGTTCAGCTTGAACTATGTTCGTTTCACCTTCTTTCCCGGCTGGTTGCGGGCTTGCGTTTCTTCATCTTGAACGAGGCACTGGCATGCGGTTTTCACCCTTTGTTGAGCGGATCCCGGAACAAGGCGTAGCCGCTATTGATGACCCCCACGGCAGCGAACTTACCGATCGGCCGGTTTTACGTGAAGCGCTCGCCGGGCACTACGGCAAGCTGTTTGGGCGTGAACTCAACGCCACAAACGTGATCACGCTGACAGGGGCGCAGGACGCCTTGCTCATCACGTCGAAATGCCTGCTCGCCGCCGGGGACGAGGTGATTGTCGTCGATCCGATGCACCCGACCGGCGACGCGCCGCTCAAGGCCTGCGGCGCCACGCTGGTGCGGGTGGCGTCCATTGATGCAGCGCTGCTGGCCAAGGCGATTACCCCGCGTACCCGGGCAATTTTCCTGGCCAGTGCGATGCTCAAGCACGAACCAATGCAAGCCATCGCCAGACTCGCCATTGCCCATGACCTGTGGGTGGTCATCGATGAAGTCCATGAGGACCTGACACTGCAGCACCAGAACCTGAGCCTCACGGTAGCGCCGGGCATGGCCGAGCGTTGTGTGGTGATGGGTAGCCTGGCGAAATCCCACCCAATGGCCGATTGGCACATGGGTTGGATCATCGCTGATCCCGCCCTGGTGGCGCGTGCCGAATCCCTGGTGTTGGCCAGGACCTGCGAGCGTATCCATGATTTTGTCCTGGCGTTGAAAACCCAGGGACCACGGCCTGTGGTCAGCGGCGTGACGAGCAGGCCGGTCAGCGAACCGGTCACCGCGCGAACCATGATCGAAGTCGAAGGCCTGCACAAACGCTTCGGCAACATCGAGGTGCTCAAGGGCGTGTCCCTGACGGCGCGCGAGGGCGAGGTGATCTCGCTGATCGGCGCCAGTGGCTCCGGCAAAAGCACCTTGCTGCGCTGCATCAACATGCTCGAAGTCCCGGACCAGGGACGCATCCTGGTAGATGGCGAAAGCATTCACTTGAACCACACCCGCCCCGGCGCACCGTTGGTGTCTGATGCCAAGCAACTGGTGCGCATCCGTTCGAGCCTGGGCATGGTGTTCCAGAACTTCAACCTCTGGCCCCATCGCACGGTCCTGGAAAACCTCATCGAAGCGCCGACCCAGGTCCTGCGCGAAAGCCGGGCCGAGGCGACCGAGCGCGCCGAAGCCTTGCTTGAACGGGTGGGGCTGGCGGCCAAGCGCAACGAGTACCCGGCTTTTCTCTCCGGAGGGCAGCAACAACGGGTGGCCATCGCCCGGGCCCTGGCCATGCGGCCCAAGGTCATGCTGTTCGACGAACCCACCTCGGCACTCGACCCGGAACTGGTCGGGGAAGTGCTTCGGGTGATCCGCTCTCTCGCCGAGGAAGGCCGGACCATGATCCTGGTGACCCATGAAATGGCCTTCGCCCGCGATGTCTCCTCCAAAGTCGCCTTTTTGCATCAAGGGCTGATCGAGGAAACCGGTACGCCGGACGACGTGTTCGTACACCCACGCAGCGAGCGTTGCCGGCAATTCGTCAACGCTCATCAAACTCGCTAAAAACAACAAAAGACGGGGCAAAAACCATGGGAAATCGACGTTTGGCAAACTGGTTGACCGGCGCGGCCGCTGTAATGCTGGCTGGCATGAGCGCGGCGCAGGCACAACCGATCAGGTTCGCGGTCGCCGCCGAACCCTATCCGCCGTACACCGAGAAACAGGCCAACGGCGAATGGAAAGGTTTTGAAGTGGACCTGATCCACAAGCTGTGCAGCGAAATGAAAGCCGAGTGCGAGATCAAGGAAGTGGCATGGGACGGGATTATTCCGTCGTTGCTGGCAAAGAAAATCGACGTGATCTTTTCCTCGATGTCGGTGACCGAAGAACGCGAAAAACAGATCGCTTTCAGCAAGGCCTACTACGACTCCGTGGTGGCGGTTGTCGGACCGAAGGACGCTGTCGTCAAGAAATACCCGGACGACCTCAAGGGCAAGACCATCGGCGTGCAGAACTCCACGGTCAGCGCCAGCTACCTGAAGACCTACTACGAAAAAATCGCCGACGTGAAGTATTACGACACTCAGGATTCGGTCAACGCCGACCTGATCGCCGGTCGCCTCGACCTGATGATGGCCGACGGCACCGCCATGGCGGCCTTCGTCAAGACACCGGATGCCAGCAAGAGCAACCTGGATTACCTCGGCGCCGTGCCGTACGACCCGATCTTCGGCAAGGGCGTGGGCGCAGGCCTGCGCAAGGACGACACCGAGCTCAAGGCCAAACTCGACAAAGCCATCCAGGAACTGCTGGCGAGCAAGGATTATGACGACCTGTCCCAAAGCTACTTCGGCACGAGCGTGAAGCCGGCGTTCTGATAGCCAGATCTGTACACGGATCCCATGTGGGAGCGGGCTTGCTCGCGAAGGCGGTGTGGCGGTCGACATCATCGCTAAATGGCATACCGCTTTCGCGAGCAAGCCCGCTCCCACAGGGGCAAGTGGCGCCTTCAAGGTCACTGACTGGAGAACAACATGCCAGCTATGTTCGATTTGATCGGTTTCAGCGAGCAAGGATGGGGGGCGGCGCTGCTCAGGGGCTTATGGATGACCCTGCAGATTTCCGCCGGGGCCTTCGTACTCGGGCTGGCCATCGGCCTGGTCGTGGCCTGCCTCAAGTTGGGCGGGCCAAGGCCGATTGCGGCGCTGGCGCGCGGTTACACCACCTTGTTTCGCGCGGTGCCGGAGTTGCTGCTGATCCTGTTGCTGTACTACGTCGGATCCATGCTGCTCAACGCACTGATGGCAACGCTGGGTTACGACGCGGTGAACGTCAGCGGCCCGCTGGCGGCGATCGTGGTGCTGGGTCTGGTGCAGGGCGCCTACGCCTCGGAGATTTTCCGGGCGGCGATCCAGGCCATTCCTTTCGGCCAGATCGAAGCGGCAAAGGCCTTCGGGCTGCACGGCTTCGCTTTGTTCCGGCGCGTCACGCTGCCGATCATGGCGCCCTATGCGATGGCGGGGATGGCCAACCTGTGGATCAACCTGATCAAGGACAGCGCCCTGATCAGCGTGGTCGGCACCAACGAACTGTTGTACACCGCCCGGCAAGGGGCGGGTTCGACGCGTCATTACCTGTTGTTCTACCTCACGGCCGCGGCGCTGTACTACGCGGTGACGCTGGCTTCCAACTACCTGTCGGGACGGCTCGAGCGACGCATTCGTCGCTGGATGCCTCTTGTCGACTGAACCGGCAGAGAGAATGAAATGATTCTAACGTGGATAGTTGAATACGCATCGCTGTTGGCCCGCGGGCTGCAAACGACCCTTTTGATCCTGTTGATTGCCAGCGTGTTCGGTTTTTTCCTGGCGGTGCTGGTAGCGCTGGCCAGGATCTCCAGGAACAAAGTCATCGCCAAGCTCAGCCTGTTTTATACCAGCGTGACCCGCGGCACCCCCTTGCTGATCCAGATCTACATTTTCTACTACGGCCTGGGCAGTCTGTTTGCGCAGTTTCCATTGATTCGCGGCAGTTTCCTCTGGCCATACTTGCGTGATGGTTACTGGTACATCGTGTTCGCCCTGGTGGTGTCGGTGGGGGCCTATGTCGGCGAAGTGATCCGCGGTGGCTTGCTGGCGGTGCCCAAAGGCGAAATGGAAGCAGCTTCGGCGTTCGGCATGACCCCGCGCCAGGCCCTGTTGCGGGTGCGCTTGCCCCGGGCGCTGCGCTTGCTGTTGCCGACGTTGGCTGGGGAAACCGTGATGCTGCTCAAATCCACGGCCCTGGCCTCGACCATCGCCGTGATCGATCTGTTGGGCGCGGCCAACGTGGTGCGCGCGCAAACCCTGCAGGTGTATGAGCCGTTGCTGCTGGTGGCCGGTGTCTACGTGTGCCTGACGTTCATGATCGAGGCGCTTTTCGCCTTCGCCGAGCGTCGTGGCACCCCGATTCGCAGGTCCGCATGATGAAGAGTACGCCGTTGGTTGACCGCTCCTTGCAAGGCATCGGCCTGTGCACATTGGGCTACGCGTTCCTGTCCTTGCAGGATGCCGGTATCAAGTGGCTGGTGGCTGATTATTCGGTGTTCACCATCCTGTTCTGGCGCGCCCTGGTGGTGGTGCTCGCCTGTTTGCTGCTCGGCCGTTTGCAACTGGTTCGGCGTGCCTGGCGTTCGTCCAGCCGGCGGCTGCTGGTGGTGCGCGGCTTGCTGTCGATCGCTGCCTGGCTGCTGTATTACACGGCGGCCCGCGACCTGACGCTGGCGGAGATGACCACCCTGTATTTCTCGGCACCGATCATGGTCACGGTGCTAGCGACGGCGATTCTCAAGGAGCGCGTCAACGGTTGGCAGTGGTTCACCCTGATCATCGGGTTCATCGGCGTGGTGATTGCTTGTCGCCCCAGTGACATGGGCGATCCGCTGCCGATTGTCCTGACCCTGTTGGCGGCGATGTGCTGGGCGTTCACCTACATCCAGTTGCGCCAGGTGGATGAGCAGACCTCGGTGCTCGAGCAGATGTTGATTACCAACGTGGTGTTCGTCATCTGCATGGCACTGGCGTTGCCTTGGACCCACACCCCGGCACCGGTTCCCGCCTGGCTGGGCATGCTCGGTGCGGGACTGATGGGCGGCATCGGCCAGTTCCTGCTGTTCGCCAGTTTCCAGCGTGCCACCGCGACCGTGCTGGCGCCGTTCGAGTACACCGGGCTGATCTGGGCGTTCCTGCTGTCGAGCCTGATCTGGGGCACGCTGATGGATGTGTCGCTGATAATCGGCGCCGGGTTGATTGCGGTCAGCGGCACCCTGGCGATGATTTTCGGCCGGCACCCGTCGCAGGAGGTCGTCGGTGCCGAATGCTCGGTGTCGCAGCCTCTCTATCCCGAAGCGGCCGAGGGCAAGCCCGATGGCGGCCGAGCGAGTGTCGTGGATCAATGACAGGAGGACTGGCTTATGGCGCAGGATGTTTCGTTCGAGGTTCGCAACAACAATGGTGAGCCGGTACAGGTCGGTGCCTGGCGTTTCGAGGGCGGCCGCGGTGGGCCCAAGGTGCACTTGCAGGCCGGGGTACATGCCGATGAAATCGCCGGCATGCTGGTGCTGCACCTGTTGATGCAACGCCTTGAGGTGGCCGAGTCCCAAGGCCGCCTCAACGGCAGCGTGACCGTGGTACCACAGGCCAACCCGCTGGGTATCGGTCAGTTTCGCCAGGGGCGGATCCTGGGACGTTTTCACGATGCCAGCGGACAGAACTTCAACCGTGGCTTCGATCGGTCGGCCGCGATGCCGCGGCCTTCGACCAATGTCCAGGAGTGGCAACAGAAACTGGTGCAACTGGCGGCACCGGCGGATGTGATGCTGGACCTGCACACCGACGACGAAGCGCTGCCCTACCTGTATGTGCACCGCAGTTTCTGGCCCCGTGGCCGTGAACTGGCGGCGGCGCTGCGGATGGACCTGGCGATCATCTGGGATGACGGCGGCGACGGTTCGTTCGAGGAAACGATTATTGCGCCATGGCTGCGCGACGGCACGACTGGGCAGCGCCTGGCCGCGACCCTGGAGCTGCGAGGGCAGGGTGACGTCAGCGACCGTTTTGCCGAGCAGGATGCACAGGGGCTTTACGCCTGGCTTTGTGGCCAAGGCATCATCGACGATGCGCTGGCGCCCGCCGACTGGGCCGTCGAGGCCGTGGAGATGGGCCACATGGAGACCATTGTCGCGCCGCAGCCCGGGGTGCTGATCTTCGAGAAGGAACTGGGCGATCAGGTCGAGCAGGGGCAGCGCTTTGCACGAATCCTGCGTCGCCCGGGCGACCCGTCCTCCGAAGTTGTACTGTATGCCGAGCAGACCGGGCGCCTGGTCACACGCTATCGCGATCGTTTGATCGCCCGGGGCATGGGGGTGGCGAAGTTCACTGGCAGTCGCCTTTCGCGGCACTGGAGCGGTGGGTTGCTGGATCCCAACTGAGGCGCAACGGCGGCAGTGGCCGATCACCGGTGTGCATGTTGAACGCCGGTTGACGATATCTGACAACCGTTCGTCGCTGGACTACGCTGCGATACGTACCCTGTCCAGAACCCAGTGACGTAAGGAACGGATGCATGCGCAGCTGGTTGCTCGCCCCATTGATCGTCATTGTCGCGATGTGCTGGTCGGTATTGCTGCGAGCCGAGGACGCGCCCCCGCCGCTGGAGGCGCAACCGGCGCCTGCGGAACTGAAAATCGCCAATCGCAGCATCATTGTGTTTCGTGGTGCATTACTCGGTGAAGCGCCGCAGATCCGGGTCAAACGGGCCAAGACAGCGATCAACGAAGCACTGGATGATGCGGACGACCTGAGTGTCACCCTTGATGGCATCCAGGGTAGTTACCTGGTGCTGCTGGGCGCCAAGCGCGCGTTTATCGTTTCCCCCAAGGATGTCGATACCACCGAGTTCGAATCAGTCAGGCAGGCGGCTGAAAGTGCTGCTGGCAAACTGCGCCAAGTGGTGGCCGAAACCCAGGAAGCCCGTAGCCTGCACTTGATTCTCAGATCGTTGGCGGGTGCAGCGCTGGCTACCGGTATCTATGTTGTGTTGCTCTGGGGCATGGCGTACCTGCGCCGTCGCTTGCTGAAAAAACTGCCGGACCTGATGCACCGGCACACCCAGGCGTTGAAAGTCGGACGGGTGCAGGTGATCGATGCCAACTACCTGTATCCGCTGGTCAGCCGCCTGCTGGGGATAGTGCGCTGGCTGGTCGTCTTGCTGCTGACCTACGAATGGCTGGGTTTTGTCCTGTCCCGCTTTCCCTACACCCGGCCTTGGGGCGAAAGCCTCAACAACTACCTGTTGGAAGTCGCCGGTTATCTATTCCAGGGCATCGTCGGCGCGATACCCGGACTGGGCGTGGCCTTGGCGATCTTTTTCATTGCCCGCGGCACCACGGTCTTCGCCCGTCGGATCCTGCGGCGCATGGCCACCCCCGGCACCTTCAGCTGGTTGAACCAGGAAACCTTGCAACCGACCCAGCGCCTGACGTCGCTGGCCATCTGGCTGTTCGCCCTGGCCATGGCCTATCCCTACCTGCCGGGCGCTGGCACTGAAGCCTTCAAGGGTTTATCGGTGCTGATCGGCCTGATGATTTCTCTGGGCGCCACCAGCGTGGTCGGGCAGGCCGCGTCCGGGTTGATCCTGACCTACACGCGCACCTTACGCCCCGGCGAGTTCGTGCGCATTGGCGAATACGAAGGCACGGTGACGGAGCTGGGCATGTTTACCACGCGCATTCGCACCGGCCTTGGGGAAGTACTGACCCTGCCCAATTCAATGATTACCGCCACCGTCACCAAGAACTATTCGCGCACCGTGCAGGGCCCGGGTTATGTGGTCGACACCGTGGTGACCATCGGCTACGACACGCCGTGGCGTCAGGTCGAAGCCATGCTGCTGGAAGCCGCCAGGCGCACCCCGGGCGTGCTCGATGAACCGCCAGCGCAGGTATTCCAGACAGCCCTGTCGGATTTTTATCCCGAGTATCGCCTCGTGGCCCAGGCCATCCCCAGCCAGCCACGCCCCCGCGCGGTGTTGTTGAGCATGCTGCACGCCAATATCCAGGATGTGTTCAACGAGTACGAAGTGCAGATCATGTCGCCGCACTATCTGGGCGATCCCGAGCATGAGAAGCGGGTGCCCAGGGATAGATGGTATGCGGCACCGGCGCAGAAAACCGGGCAACCCTGAGTGAAACTGACTGAACGCCACCGTGCTTTTGCCGGCTTCAACCTTGTGGCCGTGGGCCTGATTTCAGGTGAGCACGATCCACTGTAGGAGCTGGCTTGTCGGGCCGCCGCATCGCAGCGATGGCGGCCTAATAGCCAACCTGGATTTTGTTGACCGCGTACATATCCATTCCTGCGGTAACGGCCACCTATGGTTTCGCTTTTACAGCGAGTCACTTGGAACAGCCCCAAGTAACCAAGGGCTCTTGCCCCTG
>NZ_APIO01000068.1:0-8310 GCF_000408945.1 Pseudomonas sp. G5(2012) | reverse complement strand
CTCGCTCCCACATTTGGGCTGTGCTTCAACGCAACAAATAAGGGATATCCACTTTCACGGCGCCAGTCGGGCAGTCCTTTTCGCACGGCATGCAGTACCAGCATTCATCGAAGGCCATGTAGGCCTTTTGCGTGGCCGGGTTGATCGCCAGCAAGTCCATCGGGCAGACGTCGACGCACACCGTGCAGCCCTTGTGGGCGATGCAAAGGTCCTCGTCGACGGTTACCGGAGCATTGGAGCGAAAGAATATTTCCTGGGGTTGGTAGGCCATTTCACGGTTTCTCTCTAGTGTCATGCTCAAGCCGCGTCGGCACCGACCCGCAACCGGTCGTAGGCCTGCATTTCATCGGCGTCCAGTGGGATGATGTAAGGTTCGATGGCTTTCTTGAAACTGGTCATCACGCCGTTTTCGCCCTTCTTCAAGTGGCAATGGCAGAACCAGTCGCTGTCGTTGCGTTGCGGGTGGTCGACCCTATAGTGGTAAAGCCCCCAGCGACTTTCGGCGCGGAACAATGAAGCACGGGCAGCCATTTCGGCGCAGTCGCGGATCATGCTGACTTCCATGGCGCGCATCAGTTCGTGGGCGTTGTGGGCCTTGATCTGATCCAGGTCACGCTGGATGTCGCTGAAGCGTTGCAGGCCGATCTGCATCTTCCTGGTCACTTTCGGCGGCTGCAGGTAGTCGTTGACGAAGCGGCGCAGCTTGTACTCGACCTGGGCCGGTGGCAGGCCGTGTTCGCGATCAAGGGGTGCGTAGACTCGCTGCTTTTCAATTGCGACCTGCTCGGCATCGAGCGCGGAAAACTCGCGTCCGGCGACAAAGTCCGCCGCGTTGGTGCCGGCAAACCAGCCATAGGTGAACGCACCGAGCATGTAGTTGTGCGGCACCGCGGCCATGTCACCGGCCGAATACAGGCCCTTGACCGAGGTCTCGGCCTTCTCGTTGACCCACACGCCCGACGCCGAATGTCCGCTGCAAAAACCGATCTCGGAGATGTGCATCTCGACCATTTGCGTGCGGTAATCGGTACCGCGATTGGCGTGGAACTGACCGCGACTCGGGCGCTCGTTGCTGTGCAGGATCTCTTCGATGTTCTGGATGGTTTCTTCGGCCAGGTGATCGAGCTTGAGGAACACCGGGCCGTTGCCACTTTCGAGCTCCTGATGGAACTCCCACATCATCTGGCCGCTCCAGTAGTCGCACTCGATGAAGCGCTCGCCCTTGTTGTTGGCGGTGTAGCCACCCAAGGGACCGGTGACGTAGGCGCAGGCCGGGCCGTTGTAGTCCTTGATCAGCGGGTTGATCTGGAAGCATTCCAGGTTCGCCAGTTCGGCTCCGGCGTGGTAGGCCATGGCGTAACCGTCGCCGGCATTGGTCGGGTTTTCGTAGGTGCCCATCAGGTAACCCGAAGCCGGCAGGCCCAGGCGTCCGGCGGCACCGCAGGCGAGGATCACGGCCTTGGCCTTGATCACATGGAAGTCGGCCGTGCGGCAATCGAAGCCCATCACGCCGTTGACCGCGCCCTCTTCGTCCTTGAGCAAACGGGTGCAGACCAAGCGATTGGTAATGCTGACCCGCGCCCGCTTCAACTGGCGATACAGGACTTTCTTGATGTCGTGGCCTTCCGGCATCGGCAGCACGTAGGCGCCCATGTGGTGGACCTTTTTCACCGCGTAGTCGCCGGTCTCGTCTTTCTCGAACTTCACGCCCCAGCGGTCTAGCTGTTCGATAGTCTCGAAGCTGTGGGTCGCGTAGGCATACACCGCGGCCTGATTGACGATGCCGTCGTTGGCGATGGTGATTTCCTTGGTGTACTGCTCCGGCGTGGAGTGGCCGGGAATGATCGCGTTGTTGAGGCCGTCCATGCCCATGCTGATCGCGCCGCTGCGCTTGACGTTGGCCTTGTCGATCAACAATACCCGCAAATCGCGGTTGCGTTCCTTGGCCTTGATCGCCGCCATCGGCCCGGCCGTGCCGCCGCCGATGACCACGATGTCGTATTCCTGCTCGAGAGTCGTTCGGGTCATGCCTGCGCCCCTTTTTGCCGGTCGATCCGCAGGCGGTACTGGAAGGCATCGCCACGGTAGTAAAGGTGTTCGAAGTCCACTGGGCGGCCTTCGGCGTCGTGGGTCAGGCGCTCGATGCGCATGATCGGCGAGCCGGCCTCGACGTTCAGCGCCTGGGTCAAGTCGCTGTCGGCCAGTACTGCGTCGATGGCCAGGTCGGCGTGGCCGAGGGCCAGTCCGCAGTCGTTTTCCAGGATCAGGAAAATGTCGCGGGTTACCAGATCGGCCTTCTCCAGGCGCTCGCCAAGGGCTTTGGGCAGGTAAGTGATTTCCAGCGAAATCGGTTCGCGGTTGATCAGGCGAACCCGCTTGATCTGCGCCACGGTCTCCCCTTCGGCGACCTGCAAGCGATCGGCGACCAGCTTGTCGGCAGCGATGAACTTGAAGCTGCGCAGGCGGTTGATCACCTCATATCCGCGACCGGTCATGGACTCGGCCAGGCCTTGCAAGGTGCTGACGTTCTGGAAGGTTTTCGGCTTGGCGACGAAGGTACCCTTGCCGTGGATTTTGAAGATCAACCCTTCCTTCTGCAGATCGCCGAGAGCCTGGCGCACCGTGATGCGACTGACCTTGAACAGCGCACCGAGCTCGCTTTCGGAAGGCATCTGGCTGTCTTGCGGGTATTCACCGTCGAGGATGCGCGCACGCAACACATCGCGCAGTTGGGTGTGCAGCGGAACGCTACTAAGCGATAGAACGTTATCGGTCATGAAGATCACTTGTCATAACGAGTTATGACGTGATCTTAGAGTTCTAAGGAATGGCTGATAAATACTGTTTGGGCATAAGGTTAGATGGAGATCAAAAGATCGCAGCCTTCGGCAGCTCCTACAGGTTTATGCGTTCCACCTGCAGGAGCTGCCGAAGGCTGCGATCTTTTGCTTTTACTCAGCCGATGCGCATGGCCCGCAGATCCAAACGACCATCCTTCAGCGGCGGGCACCAGTAGTAGCCGCCGGTGATCGGCCGGCTGATGCGGTACAAGCCGTCAGTGATTCCGTCTTCCAGGCCGCTCATGCGGCGCAGCTGGACTTCGAAGGCGTCGAGGGAAAAACCGAAGGCCAGGAACATCAACCCGGCTCGCTCGCCTTCGATCCATGGCATCGAGCGGCGAACCACGAACGCCTCAGGGGCAAAGCTCTCCTGGGCGGTGCGTTTGACGTGGGCCGAGATCGGTGCGTCGTCGAGTTCTTCGTTATCGCTCAGGCGACGTCCCATGATGTCATCCGTCTCATGGGACGCCATCGCGCGAAAGCCCTTGAGGTCATGCTGCCACTGCTGGAGCGCGGCGAAGCTGCCGCCCACCATGCCTTCGGCGCCCTCACCCACCAGCGCGGCGGCCGCGGCGGCTTCGTCACGGGGGTTTTCAGTGCCGTCTTCGTAACCGGTCAGGTCATGGCCGTCACGGTGACGGAAACCCTCGGTCACTTGCACCAGGCGCAGGGCCGGGGCCAACGCTGCTTCGAAGGCGTGGCTGCGGTTAAGCAGTTCGCCACGGTCGGTACCGTGCAACCAGCACCAGAGTGCCTGTTGCGTCGACGGATTGTCGACGCCGACACCGCTCAGCGCTGGAAACGCCCGCAAGCCTTCGACATGCCCGCCGAGGGCCTTGACCAGGGACTCACCGAAGCCGACCACCGCCGATTTGCCATCCATCAGTTGCGTCAGCTTGTCCAACGCAGCCGGCAGCGCCGCGGCCGATTCCAGGGCGAAGAACATGTGACGGGCGAGAGGCGGAACAGGGGTGGCAAGAATGCCCGGCTGGTAGTGACTCATGTGAACTCCTTATGAAAGAGCGCGGAGTTTAACCTCGGCACCAGCCATTGTGTGCTCCCAAGTCAAAAGATCGCGTTTCACCCCAACGCCGATTGCGGTCTACGCTTGAAGCACAATAATCACACCTTCACCCCTCTATTCTGCCCATCAGCGCTCGATTGCAGTTAAAAAAACTCATCAACAAGGCGTATAACCCTTGAACTGGATTCTTCAACGGCTAGCCATAAGCGCACGGCTGACATTACACACGGGGTAGCGACATGACGACCGCACAGATTCTTGGCAACCTGTTTCCCGACGCCGGCAGCATCCCGGAAAAATACCGTCTCGACGGCCAGACCGAACAACGCGAGTACCTGGTCGATGGCGTGTTGAAAACCTGGCCAGGTCCACTCGCCCAGGTGCGCAGCCCGGTTTACCTGAGCGGCCCTGGCGGCGATGAACAGGTCATCCTCGGCAGCACGCCGTTGCTGGATGCCGCCACCGCCTTGACCGCCCTCGACGCCGCCGTGCGTGCCTATGACCGCGGCCAGGGTTTGTGGCCGACCATGCGCGTGGCCGAGCGCATCCAGCATGTCGAGACCTTCCTGGGGCGCATGCGTGAACAGCGCGACGCGGTGGTGAAGCTACTGATGTGGGAAATCGGCAAGAACCTCAAGGATTCGGAAAAAGAGTTCGACCGTACCTGCGACTACATCGTCGACACCATCAACGCCCTCAAGGAACTCGACCGCCGCTCCAGCCGCTTCGAACTCGAGCAGGACACTCTCGGTCAGATCCGTCGCGTACCGCTGGGCGTGGCGCTGTGCATGGGGCCCTACAACTACCCGCTGAACGAAACCTTCACCACGCTGATCCCGGCGCTGATCATGGGCAATACCGTAGTGTTCAAGCCGGCCAAGCTTGGCGTGCTGCTGATTCGCCCGTTGCTGGAGGCCTTCCGCGACAGCTTCCCGGCCGGGGTGATCAACGTGATCTACGGCAGCGGGCGTGAGACGGTCAGTGCGCTGATGGCCAGCGGTAACATCGATATCTTTGCCTTCATCGGCACCAACAAGGCCGCCAGCGACCTGAAGAAATTGCACCCGCGCCCTCACCGCTTGCGCGCGGCATTGGGACTCGACGCGAAAAACCCCGGGATCGTCCTGCCGGAAGTGGACCTGGACAATGCGGTGACTGAAGCGCTCACCGGCTCCCTGTCATTCAACGGCCAGCGCTGCACCGCCCTGAAGATCCTGTTTGTCCACGAAGACGTGGTCGAGGCCTTCATCGAGAAATTCAACGCCAGACTGGCCACGCTCAAACCCGGCATGCCGTGGGACAGTGGCGTGGCGCTGACACCTTTGCCGGAATCGGGCAAGGTCGATTACCTGCACTCGCTGGTGGCCGATGCCGTGGGCAAGGGCGCGAAAGTGGTCAACCCCAATGGCGGCGAGGCGCGCGCATCGTTCTTCTACCCCGCCGTGTTGTATCCGGTGACGCCGCAGATGCGGGTCTACCAGGAAGAACAGTTCGGCCCGGTGGTGCCGATCGTGCCCTATCGTCACCTGGACACGGTGATCGACTACGTCCTCGAATCGGACTTCGGCCAGCAACTGAGTATCTTCGGCACGAACCCGGTGGCGGTCGGTCGACTGGTCGACACCTTCGCCAACCAGGTCGGGCGCATCAACCTCAACGCCCAATGCCAGCGCGGCCCGGACACCTACCCGTTCAATGGCCGGAAAAACTCCGCCGAGGGCACGCTGTCGGTGCACGACGCCCTGCGGGTGTTTTCGATTCGCACGCTGGTGGCGACCAAATTCCAGGAGACCAACAAGGATCTCATCAGCGAGATCATCAGTGGCCGCAGTTCAAGCTTCCTGACCACTGACTACATCTTCTGAGGAGAGCCGACCTGAGCGCATCCACGGCTCTTCGCCTGCCACCGCTACTGCGCCGGTTACTGCGTCCGCTATTGGACCCGTACCAGCGCTATCGCCACGCGCGGATGATCCATGCCGTGCGCGTGTCGCTCGGGTTGCTGGCGACGATCCTGCTGACCACCGGCATCCACCTGCCCCACGGCGAGTGGGCCTCAGTGACGATGCTGGTGGTGATCGGCGGCTTGCAGCACCATGGCAACATCGGCAAGAAAGCCGCCGAACGGGCCATCGGCACCCTGGTCGGGGCGGCTATCGGCCTGGTCCTGGTGGTGCAACAGTCCTGGCTCGGCATGCCGTGGCTGACCTATTTCGCCATGGCGGTGGTGTGCGGATTCTTCTCGTACCATGCCATCGGCAAAGGCGGATACACCGCGCTGCTGGCCGGTATCACCGTATTCATCGTCGCCGGGCATGGTGACAATCCGGTCACTGACGGGTTGTGGCGTGGGGTGGATATCCTGATCGGCATTGCCCTGGCCCTGGCATTTTCCTTCGCCCTGCCGCTCTATGCGGTCTATTCCTGGCGGTACAACCTGGCAGATGCGCTGCGTGATTGCGCGGCGGTCTACAGTCGTATCATCACCGGCCAATCGGTGACTGGCGACGAACACCTCAGGCTGATGGGGCGACTGAACACCGTGATGGTGCAACTGCGCTCCCTGATGCCATCGGTGTCCAAGGAAGTGAAGATTTCCATGACCGAACTCGATGCCATTCAACGTCAACTGCGCCTGTGTGTCAGCACCCTTGAGATACTGGGCAATACCCGACCGGATGCCGGCGACCTGCAGTCGGCCTTGAAGGCAGAGCATCGACTGATTCGCGTGCAACTGATTGCCATGGCCCGGGCGCTCAAGTCCGGCGTCCCCCACCGGCTGGAGCGCCCCGTGGCGCTACCGATGGTCAGGCTCGATGTGCCGGTCTACAACGCCCTGGACGGTTACCGCTTGTTGACTGAGCAACTGCTTGCCAACATTGGCGAGATGCGCCAGCGACTGGCCAGGACGGCGCCGCGCTGGAACATCTGAAACGCCTTACGAGGTAACGGTGCGCCGCAATTTCAAGCTCCAGCCCTGCTGCATGCCGGCCGCGGCCAGCAGGATTGCGGCCACCCCGATCCATTGCAGCGGTTCCAGGCGATGGCCGAAGGCAAACCAGTCGACGAAAATCGCCGCGATCGGGTAGATGAACGACAGCGCGCCGGTCAATGCCGTCGGCAATTTCTGGATCGCGCCGTACAACAGCACGTACATCACGCCAGTGTGCACGATGCCCAAGGTGACGAGGCTGCCCCAGGCACTCGGTTCCTGCGGCAGGGCCGAAAAGTGCGCGAATGGCGCAAGCAGCAATACGCCGGTGCTGACCTGGACCAACGCAATCAGATGCGGTGGCGTACCGGTCAGGCGCTTGATGATCAACGCGGCAATCGCATAGAGGAACGCGGCGCCCAAGGCCAGGACGATCCCTATCAGGTACTCGTTACCGCTCTCGCCCTCCCCGCCATGTGCGCTGACAATCGCCAGCATGCCGAGAAACGAAACGCCCAGCCATGCCAGTTTCTGCAGGGTGATTTTCTCGTTGAGGAACACCGCCGCCAGCCCCACCAGCATGAACGGCTGGACGTTGTAGACCGCCGTACCGATGGCTATCGAAGCCCGGGAATAAGAGGCGAACAACAACACCCAGTTGCCGACGATCGCCACACCGCTGAGCACCGCCAACAGGAAGGTGGTACGGGTGAGGATGCCAGGGCGAAGAAAGCCGAACGCCGCGCAAATCAGCAGCAGCGCACCGGCCCCGAACAGGCAGCGCCAGAACACCACGTCCAGCACCGGTTGCCCGGACACCAGCACGAACCAGCCGATGGTCCCGGAGATCAGCATGGCGGTGGTCATTTCGAACGAGCCGCGACGTATTGAGTTGTCCATCATCAGACTCCTGTGGTTGATGGGCAAAGTATGCCAATCGACCGGGGGCTGCTCCAGCGCAAAAAGCAGGCTAAACTTCGAATCTGCCTTTTATGCGAAGGCGATTTCGCAAAACTGCCTAATAGAGGTTTTCGCCATGACCGATGACATCGACCAGGTGCTGATCACCGCCTTGATGGAAGACTCACGACGTTCGCTCAAGGCCCTGGCGCAAATCAGCGGCCTGTCCTCACCCAGCGTTGCCGAGCGCCTGCGGCGTCTTGAAGAGCGCGGTGTGCTCAAGGGCTATACCGTGGAAATCGACCCGAAATGCTTCGGTTATCAGCTGCAGGCCATCGTGCGCATTCGCCCGCTGCCCGGCCAGTTGCAGGAAGTGGAACGGCAGATCATGGCGATTCCCGAGTTCACCGAATGCGACAAGGTCACCGGTGACGACTGCTTCATCGCCCGCCTGCATGTACGCTCGATGGAACAACTGGACACCCTGCTCGACCGCCTCAACACTCACGCCGAAACCAACACCGCCATCGTCAAGAAAACCCCGGTCAAGCGACGCCTGCCGCCAATGGCCTAGCCGCCGGTACATTTGCCAAGAATCGGCATAGGGGACGGCC
>NZ_APIO01000067.1:0-36078 GCF_000408945.1 Pseudomonas sp. G5(2012) | reverse complement strand
AGCGTCCCTGGCGGCATTCCCACGCAGAGCGTGGGAACGATCAATCGTCGGAACGCCGCCCGGAGCATGCTCGCTCCTACAGGGGATCCAGGTGCACCCGTCATCCACAATGGATCTATGGCGTTCGCAATTCCAATGTGGGAGCAGGTCGGCTCCGGGCGGCGTTCCGACGAATCTATCAGGCGCTGTCGAGGGTGCGTCGTACCTTGTCCAGCAGTTCATTGATCTGGAATGGCTTGATCAGCATTTCCATGCCGTCGCCGAGAAACACCTGGCGGTTGATCGCGGTTTCGGCATAGCCGGTCATGAAGAGGATCGGCAGATGTTCGCGCCACCCCCGCGCAATATCGGCAAGCTCGCGGCCGCTCATGCGCGGCAGGCCGACATCGGTCAGCAACAGGTCGATGGATTCGTCGTTCTGCAGGCGTTCGAGGGCGCCTTCGATGTCGCCCACCTGGGTGCAACGGTAGCCGGCATCCACCAGCACTTCGGCAACGAACATGCGCACTGACGGCATGTCTTCGACGATCAGCACGTGCTCTCCGCCACCCTGGGCGGGCGTCGCCGTGGGTTCGACGGTGACGGCGCTGGCCGGCAACATGATGGTGACTTCGGTACCGCGCCGCGCCACGCTGCGGATGTGCGCATCGCCGCCCGACTGGCGGGCGAAACCGTAGATGGTCGATAACCCGAGCCCGGTGCCCTGGCCCAGGGGCTTGGTGGTGAAGAATGGGTCAAACACTTTATCGATGACGTTGTGTTCGATGCCGGTGCCGTCGTCGCGCACCGACAGGGCGACATAGGCGCCATCGGCCAGGTTGGGGTCACCGTGGGAATAGGCGGCATAGGTGTTGACCCAGATATTGCCACCCTGGGGCAGGGCATCGCGGGCATTGATCACCAGATTGAGCACCGCGCTTTCCAGTTGAATCGGATCGACCAGCGCAATGGCCGGCTTGCTCGTCAGTTCAAGCTTGAGGGCAATGCGTTCGCCAATAGTGCGTACCAGCAATTCCTCGAGGGAGCGGATGTGCTCGTTGATGTCCACGGGCCGGGTATCGAGTGGTTGCTGACGGGCGAAGGCGAGCAGGCGGTGGGTCAGGGAGGCGGCACTCATGGCCGAGTTCAACGCCGCTTCGGCATAGAAAGACACCTTGTCGGTGCGGGACTCGGCGACACGTTTCTGGATCAGTTCCAGGCTGGTGATGATGCCGGTGAGCAGGTTGTTGAAATCGTGGGCAATACCGCCGGTCAGCTTGCCCAGCGCGTCCATTTTCTGCACCTGCAACAGCTGGGCTTCGGTGCGCGCGCGCTCGGCGACTTCGTTGGCCAGTTGCGTCGTGGCGTCGTCCAGGCGCGCCAGGTGCGAGCGTTCACGGTGACGGTGCTCGGTGACATCCTCGACGAACACCAGGCTCAGTGCCGGCGTGCGATAGGGTGAAATCTGCCACTCGGTTTCACGAATTTCGCCCTGCACCCGCATGCTCAAGGTGCCTTTCCAGCGCTCGCCGTACGCCAGGCGCAAGCGCAGTTCCTCGATGACCGCGCACTGGTCGTCGGCGAAACACTGGCGCAGGGTATCCGGGTCGAGGTTGTCCTGGACCAGTTGGGCAAACGCATGGTTGCACTCGTGGACCTTGAGTTGTGCATCCAGCACGGCGATGGGGGCCGACACGTTGACGAAAATCTCGCGAAAGCGTGCCTCGCTTTCACGCAGGGCATTCTCGGTTTCGCGCACCCGCAGCAAAGTGCGCAGGGTCGCCAGCAATACATCCGGGTCCACCGGGTGGATCAGGTAAGCGTCGGCTCCGGCGTCGAGGCCGGTGATGATATCGCCGGTCTGGATCGACGCCGCGGACACATGAATCACCGGGAGCAGGGCGGTGGCAGGTTCCGATCGCAGTTTGCGCACGATGTCGAAGCCACTCATGTCCGGCAGGTTGACGTCGAGGATCAGGGCATCGATCGTCACGCTGGCGATCAACTCCAGGCCTTCACTGCCGGTGCCGGACTCCAGCACTTCATAACCGTGACGCTCCAGGCGCCGACGCAAGGCGTAGCGCGTGGCAACGTTGTCATCGACGATCAGCAAGCGCAGGTCACGTTTCATCGGCAGGCTCCATGGCGATGGCCAGCGGGATGATCACGAAAAAGGTCGAACCCACACCGGGTGTGCTCTGTACCCCGACTTCGCCGCCCAGCAACATCGCGAAGCGTTTGCACAGCGACAACCCGAGCCCGGTGCCACGCAGGCGTTTTTGCAGTGGGGAGTCGACT
The DNA here is from genome assembly GCF_000408945.1 of Pseudomonas sp. G5(2012). Lineage (NCBI taxonomy): Bacteria > Pseudomonadati > Pseudomonadota > Gammaproteobacteria > Pseudomonadales > Pseudomonadaceae > Pseudomonas > Pseudomonas sp. G5(2012). The sequence goes on along the minus strand of NZ_APIO01000067.1, from coordinate 33,801 downwards.
TGCGAGAAGTCTTCGAATAATGCGCCATGCAGTTCGTGAGCGATACCGATTCCGCTGTCGCTGACGGCGAAACGTACGTAGTCGCGGTTTTCCAGTTGCGCCGAGACCCGGATCTCTCCACGGGTGGTGAACTTCAACGAATTGGCAATGAAATTGCGCAGGATCTGCGCGAGCTTCTTGTCGTCGGTGTACAGGCGGGGCAGGCCCACAGGCTCCTCGAAGATCAGGTCAACGGCGGTGGTATCGACAATCGGGCGAAACATGCCACGCAGGGCGGCGAACAGGTCCAACATATCGAACCAAGCCGGTGAAATGGTGATGCGCCCGGCTTCGATCTTCGCCAGGTCGAGCAGGTCATCGACCATGTCGCTCAGCTCTCGCGCGGCGTTACTGACGAAGGCCACCTGCTTGTGCTGCTCGCTGCTCAAGGGCCCGTCGAGCTCATCGGTCAGCAGGCTGGCGATGCTCAGGATCGATCCCAGTGGCGTGCGAAACTCATGGCTCATGTAGGACAGGAAGCGGCTTTTGAGATCCGAGGCCTGGCGCAGCTGTTCGGCCTGGGTATCGAGTTCTGCGTACAGCGCCAGGACGCCCTGGTTGGTTTCATCCAGCTCGGCGCGCAGGGCAACGGCTTCACCCTGCAAGCGCGCGATCAGTGCAGCTTGTTCGTCGATTTGACTCATGGGCGTTTCAGCCATGGGCTGCCTCCAGGGCTATGACCAGTACGGTGACATCGTCTCGTCCACGACAGAAATCGCGGTGCAGGATGGCGGCAATCACGGCAGGATGGCGGTGCACCAGGCCGGGGTAGTCCGCAAGGTTCCAGCGCGACTGCAGGCCATCGCTGTACATGATCAGCAGTTGTCCGCTCACCTGAGCATAGTCAAAGGGCTGCGCCTTTCGAAACTGCCCGCCGACGATGCCGGGATGGGAGGCCAGGCCGCGGGATTGACCCGGTGCGACCAGGCAGGCGCCGATATTGCCGATGCCGACGAATTTCAACGCATCGCTGTCGGCGTTGAACTGGGCAATGGCCACTGCACCGCCACGGGTGCCGGTCATGGCTAAATGAATGTCTTGGAGCACCAGCAACGGTGAGTCGAAAGGCAGCATTGCGTAGGCTTTCTCGCCAGCACGGGCGGCGCGTTCGGCTTCTTCACCATGCCCCAAACCATCGATCACCAGGGCACTGATGCGCGGTCCGTCAAATGCCAGGTGCCAGGTATCACCGCAAGCGGGATCCTGGTGCAACGAATGCTGGCTGATACCGATGCGTCGGTCCGCGGCCTTGTCCGTTCGGGGATACAACCGTGTGAGCAGCACGGCACCCCGTGAATCGGCATAGACATCGAACACTTCAGCCTGCCGTGACACAGTACCCAAGCCGATGCCCTGGGTGCCGCCGGTGGAAAAACCGTCGGCCAGGCAGGCGTGCAAATCGAAGCCCTGTGCGCGGTCGATGGCGAGCATCTCGATGCCGGCGCCGCTGGCACGGGGGATGACCCTCAGGTGCAATTCGCCACGGCTGGCGTGCTTGAGAATGTTGCTGGCAAGCTCGGTAGCGACCAGCGCTACCCGTCCCGCATCCGTGGTGTCGAAGCCGTGTTCCTGCGCGAGATTCTGTGCGGTGCGTCGTGCGTGGCCGATCTGGCTGTTGTCCTCGATGACCAGCACTTGGGTCATCGAGCCGCCGATGTTCATGTCCATCGGGTAATCGTTACGCGAGTACCCTTTCCCGGCGCAGTATCGAGTTCGAATTCATTGACCAGCCGCTTGGCACCGGTCAGGCCCAGGCCCAGGCCGGAACCTGAGGTCCAGCCATCGGTCATTGCCAGTTTGACGTCGGGGATTCCCGGCCCCTCGTCACGGAATGTCAGCCGCAGGCCGGTACGCGGGCTTTCATCGAGGATTTGCCAGTCCATGTCGCCTCCACCGCCGTACACCATGGTGTTTCGCGCCAGTTCGCTGACCGCGGTCACCAGTTTGGTCAGGTCGATCAGGCGCATGCCGCAATCCTGGGCGAGTTTGCGCGCGAGCTGCCTGGCCAGGACGACGTCCTGTTCGATGTGAATCGGATGAGTGCCGCTGCTGCGCACAGTCATTGGTTGCGTACTCGTTCCTGAAGCAGTTTCATCCCGCGCTCGACATTCAGCGCGGTACTGACACCGGGCAGGGTCAGTCCAAGCTCCACCAGGGTGATGGCCACGGCTGGCTGCATGCCGACCAGTACGGTCTCGGCATCCATGATTTTCGACAGCCCGGAGATGGTCCCGATCATCCGGCCAATGAAAGAGTCCACCATGTCCAGGGCGGAGATATCGATGAGCACGCCGCGCGCGGACGTCCTGCTGATGCGTTCGGACAGGTCATCTTGCAGCGTCAGCGCCAGCTGGTCATGCATGTCCACCTGGATGGTCACCAGCAGGAAGCCACCCATTTGCAGAATCGGAATGCGCTCCATGGGCTCAGTCCGCCTTGTTGACGGAGAGTCCCAGCCGGGTCAGGGCCAGTTTCAGGGCATCGGCCAGGTTGGCCTTGGTCACCACGCCTTGCAGGTCCAGCCCCAGGTGCACAATGGTCTGGGCAATCTGTGGGCGAACGCCGCTGATGATGCAGTCGGCCCCCATCAGGCGAATCGCGGTGACGGTCTTGAGCAGGTGCTGGGCGACCAGGGTGTCGACGGTCGGCACGCCGGTGATATCGATGATGGCGATTTCCGAACCGGTGTCGACGATCCGCTGCAGCAGCGATTCCATCACCACTTGGGTACGTTGCGAGTCCAGCGTGCCGATCATCGGCAGGGCCAGGACGCCGTCCCAGAGCTTGACCACCGGGGTCGACAACTCCAGCAGTTCTTCCTGTTGGCGCTTGATCACGGCTTCGCGGGACTTCTGGAACGTGCGTATGGTGTGCATGCCCAGAGCGTCGAGCAATTCGGAGATTTCCCAGAGTTGCTCGGCCAACAAAGCCGGGCTGTCCTGGTAATGATTCTGCAGCAGGGCAAAAAGCGGACCCTTGAGCGAGAAGATAAAGCTGGCGGTCTGGTGCGAATCCTGGCCGAGCAGCGCACGGCTATGGGAGAGCTTGTCGAGGAACTGGCGAATTTCATCCCAGCCGACTGTAGCGATGTTCTGGTCATTGCCGTTTTGCAGACCCGAAATCACCAGTTGCAGGAATTCCGCTGTCTGCTGTTGCAGGTCTTTCTCTTTGAGGTTACGCGTGGCGCCACTGGCCTCCAGGCTATTTTTCCATTCGGCGAGCAGTGGTGCCTGATTGTTCTTCATCGCATCGAGAGTGCTGGTTTGCAGTGCCGCCATGGAACGTGTCTCCTTGAGTGTTGCGCCCGATTCCCAGAAAAAATGAACGACGCAAAAGCAATGACATTTAGCGAATGAAATAGTTGTGCGCGTTCGACAGCAATTTTCATTCGCTTATACATGCACTGTAGGAGCTGGCGCAGCCTGCGATCTTTTTTTTTGCATCGACACCGCTGGCGATGAGGCCTGGCGCAAATAAAAAGACCGCATCGACCGATGCGGTCTTTTTATTTGATCAGGGCTATTTGTCTGGATGGGCAGCCTGAAGTTTTTTCGCCATATCCAGGTGTTTTTCCAGCCCCGGCAACATTTTTTGCGCAAAACCCTTGAGTTCCGTTGCGCCTTTGGTCCTGTCGTCGGTCACGGTGTTGGCTTGTTTCTTAAATAACTCGATGGTGTCTTCATGCGCCTTGACCTGGTTGTTGGCATAGGCCGAATCAAAAGACTCGTCACGCATATCGAGGATCTTTTCCTTGGCCTGCTTCACCAGTGTCGTGTTGTCCGGCACTTCAATGTCATTCTTTTTCGCAATGGCCACCAGCTCATCGTTGGCCTTGGAATGGTCGGTGATCATCATATTGGCGAAGGCTTTGACATCGGCTGACTGGCTTTTTTCCAGGGCCAACCGACTGGTTTCGATTTCGGCGATGCCGCCCGCGGCGGCCTTGTCGACAAAGTCATTATCGGTTGCCGCGAAGGCCGCGCCCATGCTGGTGCTCAAGGCGACGGCCAAGGTGAGATGGCGCAGGTTAAATCCTTCCATTGGTTCTTCTCCACACAGTTTTCATGGGTGATCGAATTGATCGTTATAGTGTGGAGGTCGCGGAGGGGGCGAAGGTTTTATCGCATTTGCGACAGGACGACGAACGGGCACCGCTGGTCTGACAGATGGTCGACAGAACCGGCCAACCAAGGCCATTCTGATAGTTGGCGAACGCAATCAGTCGCGTTTGCTACCGATTATCCAATGGAGGTGTTCCATGCCGGTGCCCCACGATCTTTTTCAGGACTTGCATTGCACAAAGGAAGAAATCCAGCAGAAACGCACCAAGGATCCGTTACTGAATTCGCTAATCGACAAATACTCGCTGGCGGATGCCGAAGTGGTAAAGGCAGAGGAAGCCAAATCCAGTGATGATGCAGTGACGAGGCTCAAGGCGAAGCGTTTGGAGGTCAAGGACAAGATCGTCAAACAGCTCCAGTCGTCCTCCTGATGCATGTGGTGAGCCACCGACGGTCGGTGGCTGAATAATTGGAACGGCGATATTAACCGGCACCTCGAATGTTCAAAGCCCGATGACGTGGCTACAGGCGAGGTGCCCCATGGCTGATCCAAGATTTCCCAGCGAAGAACAAGGGGGCTACGACCCCATTCCGACCCATCCCGAACCCCTGAGCCCCGGTCGCACTGCCGGCAACCCGGAGGATGAACCGGGCATTGATGAATTGCCGAATAACGAGGGTGCCATCCCCATGGATCAGGATGACGGCACCGACATCGATCGGGAACGGGTGCGTGAAGAAACTGATAATGCGGTGCGCGATGGCGAATCCGATCCGCGGTAGTCAAATTCACGACAAACCCTGTGGGAGCGAGCCTGCTCGCGAAGAGGGCCTGACAGTCGACATCGATGTTGTATGCGCTGCAGTCTTCGCGAGCAGGCTCGCTCCCACCGGTTTAGCCTTTTATTGCAGCGCCGTACTCAGCGGCAATCGCACCAGGTTTTTCGCTCTCAACGAGCCAAAATACAACCAGTCCCCGTACTCGCGCGCGGTGGTTATCGGCGAATAATTGCCGCTACTGCCATCCTGCAGGTTGGCGATCACCTTGCCATCAAGGTCAAGGCCCAACACAAAGGCGCGTTTTTCCACCGGCTTGGGCAGGACAGTCATTGCCCGGGCGATCATCTTGCGCACAAATGGGTGTGGTGCAGTTTTGTCGAGCAAGGCGTTGCGTGGCGTATACAGCGCCACCCAGAAACGGTCGCGGCCGTTGAAGGCTAGGTTGTCGGGCAATCCCGGCAGGTTGTCGATGAACAGGTCATGGGTGCCGGCTTTCGATCCGCTCAACCAGTAGCGGGTAATGCGATACGCGCCGGTTTCGTTGACCAGCACGAAGGCATCGTCCGGACCCAGGGTGACGCCATTGGCAAACTCAAGCTTGTCCAGCAGCATTGTGGTCTTGCCGGTCTGGAAGTCATATCGCAGCAAGCGTCCGTCGCCGCCATGTTCGATGATTGCATCAAGGTCCTCGCCGTAGCCGAACCGGCGGGAGGCATCACTGAAGTAGGCATAGTGCCCGGGTTTATCGATGACCACGTCATCGGTGAACCCCAACGGCACACCGTCGGCGCTGGTGGTCAAGGCCACCAGGCGACCCTGGGCGTCCAGTGACAGCAAGCCTTTGACGGCGTCGGCGATTACCAGCAACCCATTGGGGTGGCGGGCCAACCCCAGGGGCCGGCCGCCGGTATCGGTCAACACTTTGGTGTCCTGGCCGTCCAGGCTGGTGCGAATGACCCGGCCATCATGCAACCCGGTGATCAGCGCATTATTTTCCAGGAGCAGCGCTTCGGGGCCGTCGATGTCCGCGGCGCCGACGCGTACCACGCCCTTGAGGCGCTGGTTGTCCGCGTACGGGTCGCTGCTGAGGGACGGCGCGGCTTCTGGGCTCCAGGCTACGGGCTGCACTTTGGTCGGCATCAATAGCAGGAAAGCGCCGATAGCGATGATCAGCAGCAGTAACCCATGGTGAAACCTTATCGGTCGGCTCACGCACGGACTCCTGACAGCGCCAGGTATTTTTGCGCGGTGTCGCGAAGCGCTTGCATGGACGCCGCCGATTCGCGATCGATCCGCCGCTTGAGCAGCAATTGGTTGGCCATTCGCATCGCCAGGCCACTGAACCGGTATTCCAGCGTGCGCACGAACCGCGTGCCATTACCTTCGGCCGCGCATTCGTAAGTCAGCAGCAACGACAGGCCATTATCGCCATGGGCCCGGGCAATCCAGCGGCGTCCAGGCAGATACTCATCGACTACCCAACTCAAGTGCCCGTCACGCCCACCGGCGCGGATGTCCTCCTCGAACCGCGCGCCAGCATGCAAAGGCCCCTTCGGGCCGTTGATCCGCAGGGACGATGGATGCCACTGCGGCCAACGGGTCACCGTGCTGGCATAGGCGAGCACGGCAACGGGATTACCGGCGATGTCGATCTGATGCTGCATGCGGGTCATGGGCGTTCTCTTGAGGTCCTCGATGGCCGGTTCCGGTTCCGGCTCCCAGTAGAGGGTGCCGAACAGGTAATCCATCAACGGAAAAACGATGTTGAAATTACGTTGCTGCATCATCTCGCGACGGTGATGCAATTCATGCAGGCGACGCATCTGGCGGATCCACGGCAGGCGCGTAATCCGGTTGTGCGGCGGCAGGTGTTCACACGCATGGAACACTTCATAGATCAGGTACCCCAGGACCAGGCAGCCGCCCACCAGCCCGGCGACGTTGACGTCCAAGGGCTTGAGCAGCCACCACAGGGGCAGGGCGATCAGCAGCGTGTGCAACACGATCAGCCAGGCCGGGAACAGGATGACGCGCCAGTCGCGAGCGTTGTCATACGTCATTTTGCCGGGGGCGAAAAAGCTGTGGTGGTCGCCGGCATGTCGGGCATAGAACATCCGCGCGAAGTTTTTTTTGTGATGGCCAAGGTGACGATGCACCATGTACACAATGAAACTGAACAACCACAGGGACACCGGCACCGCCAGCCATTCAAGGGGCTGTACCTGGTGCACGGTGCTCCAGAAAACACCGATCGCCACCAGGCCGAACATCAGCACGAAGGTGCCATGCAGCCAAGGGTTATAGCGGGGATGGATGTCACAACGGTAACGGGCGCGAAATGCTTCGGTGGTCTGCCTCACTGCAATCACCTGTCGTTATTGTTATCTCCAGCAGATTAGTCGATCCCGCGGTTTTGGTTGGTAGCTGCCCCTGTATTTTTGCTGGCGTGTCCACGATCCCATTGTGGGAGCCAGCCTGCTGGCGATGAGCGCCCGGACAACGCGATCATCCAGACAGGGCGCGTTATCATTGACATCCATCGCCAGCAGGCTGGCTTCCACAGGAGATTGGGGGGTATTTGCAAAAGTCAGGGCGCAATCAGCTCAGCGGGTTCCAGCGTTGTGACCAGTCGTCATCGCTGCTGATCACCTCGCGCAGCAGATCGAAAGCTCGCTGTAGAGCTGCCGAATCGCGGTCGCGTGAGTACACCAGGTAGGTCGGATAGCTGAACTCCGGGGCCTTGGGCACGGGCTCGAGCATGCCGTTTTCCAGGTAGCTCTGGACCACCCGCGTGCGGAAGTAGCCGCTACCGCCGTGTTCGAGGATGTACTGCAAACCCAGCGGGCCAAGATTGAAACTGAGCGCCGCCTTGGCTCTTTCCGGCAGGGCGGCATCGTGCTGGCGCCTGAAGTGCTGGCCCCAGTCGATGTACACGTAGGGTTCGGGGCGTTCGGGGTGGCGCACGAGGATGAGTTTTTCTTCGAGGATCTGTTCGACTTGCAGGCGTGGCCAGTATTCGGGCTGATAAACCAGCGCTGCATCGAGCACCCCAAGCTCCAGTTGGCGCAGCAGGTTTTCGCCGTCGCGGATTTCCATGCGCAGCGCATGGCCGGGAATCCTGTCGCGCAATACGCCGGCCCAGCTGAGCATCAACGGGTTGCACAGGCTGACCTCGCCACCGATGTGCAGCACGTCGTGGAACCCCTCGGGCAAGGGCAAATCCCGGCGTGCGGCTTCCCAGGTTTCCACCAGTTGATTGGCATAGATCACGAAAGCCTCGCCATTGGGCGTCAGGCGGGCACCGGCACGGTTGCGCACGAACAGCGTGCTGCCCAGGTGACTTTCCAGCTTCTGTACCCGCGCGGTAATCGCGGTCTGGGTGACGTGGAGTTTCTCGGCGGCCGCGGCAAGGCTGCCGTGGCGGACGATTTCCAGGAAGGTGCGGGCGAGATCGATGTCCATGGGGCGGCCGGTGCGGGAGATGTTCGCATTGTAGGGCCTTAAATCAAAAGATCGCAGCCTGCGGCAACTCCTACAGAGAACGCGTTCCCCTGTGAGCTGCCGAAGGCTGCGATCTTTTCAACTTAAAACGCGAAGCACGAACAGCCAAACGCCCCCCAGAACCCGCGAAAGTCACTCACTGGAGCATTCGATAAACGCGCCCGTTCGTGACTGTGCGCATGCACCGCGCAAGCCCCGACGCATTGATGAACCTGAGTCGTCAGCGGTGCCGATGGCTTCCAGTGGCCGGGCACCTTCGCCACGGGCGACCACTCCGGCACCACGGGGATGGGCGGGGGGCCGAGTTTTTCGAACTCGTTACTGGCGTAGACAACCTTGCCATCGACAAGGGTCAGCACCGATTCGATACCCTTGATGTCTTCGGTTTCCATGTGGAAATAGTCGGCCGACAGCGCGATCAGGTCAGCCAGTTGCCCAACCTTGATCTGGCCCTTCTTGCCTTGCTCGGACGAAAACCAGGCGCTGCCGTGGGTAAATAGCTCCAGCGCGGTGTCACGGCTCAAGCCTTGTGGATACAGCGCCAGGCCGCCGACAGTACGACCGCTGACCAGCCAGTACAGTGAAGTCCACGGGTTGTAGCTCGACACCCGCGTCGCATCCGTGCCCGCGCCTACCGGTACGCCCTCGGCCAGCATGCGTGCAATGGGCGGGGTGTGCTCGGCAGCCTTGGCGCCATAGCGGTCGACGAAGTACTCACCCTGGAAGGCCATGCGATCCTGGATGGCGATGCCGCCGCCCAGTGCTTTGACCCGCTCGATGTTCTGTGGGGTGATGGTTTCGGCATGGTCGAAAAACCACGGCAAGCCGTCGAACGGAACGTCGCGGTTGACCTTCTCGAATACATCGAGCATGCGGCTGATGGATTCGTTGTAGGTGGCATGCAGGCGAAACGGCCAGCGTTGTTCCACCAGGTGGCGTACCACCGGTTCCAGGTCTTGCTCCATGGAAGCGGGCAGGTCCGGGCGCGGTTCAAGAAAATCTTCGAAGTCCGCCGCCGAGAACACCAGCATTTCCCCGGCACCGTTGTGCCGCAGGAAATCGTCGCCCTGGCCGTAGCGCGAGGTGCTGGTCCAGTTCTTGAAATCGGTCAGCTCTTCCTTGGGTTTCTGGGTGAACAGGTTGTAGGCGATGCGCACGGTCAGTTGCTGATCCTTGGCCAGTTGCTGGATGACCTGATAGTCGTCCGGGTAGTTCTGATAGCCACCGCCGGCGTCGATCGCGCTGGTGACACCCAGGCGATTGAGTTCGCGCATGAATTGCCGGGTGGAGTTGACCTGATACTCCAGCGGCAGTTTCGGCCCCTTGGCCAGGGTTGAATACAGAATCATGGCGTTGGGCCGGGCGATCAACATACCGGTGGGGTCGCCGTTGGCATCGCGCTGGATTTCACCGCCCGGCGGGTTCGGCGTATCGCGGGTATAGCCCACCACTTTCAGCGCGGCGCGATTGAGCAGCGCACGGTCGTACAAGTGCAGGACGAACACCGGTGTGTCGGGCGCGGCCTTGTTCAGTTCGTCGAGCGTGGGCAGGCGCTTTTCGGCGAACTGGAATTCGTTCCAGCCACCGACCACCCGTACCCACTGCGGCGTGGGTGTGCGGTCGGCCTGATCCTTGAGCATGCGCAGGGCATCGACCAGCGACGGCACGCCTTCCCAGCGCAGCTCAAGGTTGTAGTTGAGTCCGCCCCGGATCAAGTGCAGGTGCGAGTCATTGAGGCCCGGAATCACCGTACGCCCGTGCAAATCGATGACTTGCGTGCCAGGGCCTTGCAGGGCCATGGCCTGGGCGTCGCTGCCAACCACCACGAAGCGCCCGTCCTTGATTGCGACGGCACTGGCCTGGGGTTTCTTGCGATCGACGGTGTGCAGGCGTCCGTTGTAGAGAATGAGGTCGGCGGGGGTGTCTGGCATGGTTTTACTCCCTGCGAACAGCGGGCTGATCCAGGCACCGAGGGCGCCTGCGGACAGGCCTTGGAGTACATGGCGGCGGTTGACGCCGTTGTGATCCTCAGGTGGGCTCATGTCAGTGCTCCGCGCAACGTGAGTTGAGGGTAAACGCTTACGGCAGCCGCATGCGGCCAGATGGAATATAGACGGCAAATCCGCAGGTAGCCGTTTTCAGGCGCGCAAAACGACGAATCCCGCCACAAGGGGCGGGATTCGTTTGCAGCCAGGGACGCTTGCGCAAGTCGCAAGCGGCTCGCTTAGGCCGGGAACAGCTCGGACAGTTTCATCGCCAGCATCATGTCGCCTTCAGCGCGCAGCTTGCCGCCCATGAACGCTTGCATGCCGTCGGTTTCGCCGCTGACGATGCCTTGCAGGGTTTCGCCGTCCATCACCAGGGTCACCTGGGCGTCCGGGTTTTCGCCTTCCAGCAATTCACAGGTGCTGTCCTTGACGACCAGCGAAAAGTTCTTGGTGTCGTCGATGCGGAAACCGAAGACCAGGTCCAGACCGGCAGCAGCGGCTGGGTTGAACTTGGCTTTCATTGCTTGTACGGCATCAGCTACGGAGGTCATGGTTTGATCCTTTTTTTGGTAATAAGAGCTGGGTGATTACAGCCAGGGTCACAATAGTCCGGACTCAGCGAAACGTGATGAGTTCCGGGGCCTTCAACAGCTGCAGGTGTGCATGACTGTTGAAGGAAGCCAGGGCCACTTCGCGACCACGGAATTTCAGGTGGTTGAGCGAGGTGTTAACGATTTGCCAGTTCAATTCAAAAGCCTGTTTGGCAGGCATTTGCGTAATGAGGTGGAGCAGGGCGGTGATGGTGCCGCCAGAGGTGAATACGGCGATTTTCTGGGTGTTGTCGGCTTGTTCGAGGATACGCTGCAAGCCGGCCTGCACGCGTTTGACAAACCCCAGCCAACTTTCCAGGCCCGGCGTGTCGTAGGTGCCGGTGAGCCAGCGTTCGATGATCAGGGCAAAGATACGCTGGAACTCGCCACGGTTCTGTGCGGCGTTGCGCAGGATGTCCAGCGCTTGCGGCTCGTCCGCCAGCATGGTAGGCAACAGCGCGCGGATCACCGCGTCGGCGTCGAATTCATTGAACGCGCTATCGGTCTCCAGGATCGGCACCGGCAGGCCCACCGCGGCGTATTGTTCAAGCGCGCTATTGGCCGTATGTTGCTGGCGGCGCAGATCGCCCGACAGGCACCGATCGAAGCTGATCCCGAGTTCGGCCAGGTGCCGACCGAGGATTTCTGCCTGGCGGATACCGGTGGGCGACAGGACGTCATAGTCGTCTGCACCAAAGGAGGCCTGGCCATGTCGAATCAAATAGATACTGCCCACGTCCGCGTCATCCCGGTACGTTGAAGGTTTGGCGAGGTTATGGGGATGACGGTGAGCTGTCAATGAAAAAACATACGCTTGTTTGAAATGCTCGTTACAGGCCTGTTGCCAGAGGTTTCACGGCTGGTAGCAGGAGCGGCGCATGGGTATGCTGGTGGTATCCCGCGCGCTTGCATGCCGCGCAACGTTTAAGGAGTCCCCGTGGAGTTTTTGTCCGAGTACGCCGTTTTCCTGGCCAAGACCGTGACCCTGGTGATCGCCATCCTGGTGGTGCTGGCCAGCTTTGCGGCCTTGCGCAGCAAAGGTCGACGTAAATCAGCCGGCCAGTTGCAAGTCAGCAAACTCAATGATTTCTACAAAGGGTTGCGCGAACGCCTGGAGCAAACATTGCTCGACAAGGACCAGCTCAAGGCCTTGCGCAAGACCCAGGCCAAGACCGAGAAAAAACAGAAGAAACAACCCGACGCCAAACCCCGGGTATTCGTGCTGGACTTCAACGGCGACATCAAGGCCTCCGCCACTGAAAGCCTGCGACACGAAATCACCGCGCTGCTGACCCTGGCAACGCCCAAGGACGAAGTGGTACTGCGCCTGGAAAGCGGTGGCGGCATGGTCCACAGCTATGGCCTGGCCTCCTCGCAACTGGCGCGCATCCGTGATGCTGGCGTGCCGCTGACGGTGTGCATCGACAAGGTCGCGGCCAGCGGCGGCTACATGATGGCCTGCATCGGCGAGAAGATCATCAGCGCGCCGTTTGCCATCCTGGGCTCGATTGGCGTGGTGGCGCAGTTGCCCAACGTCAATCGCCTGCTGAAGAAACACGACATCGATTTCGAAGTCCTGACCGCCGGTGAATACAAGCGAACCTTGACCGTGTTTGGCGAGAATACCGAGAAGGGCCGGGAAAAATTCCAGGAAGACCTGGACATCACTCATCAGTTGTTCAAGAACTTCGTTGCCCGCTATCGCCCGCAACTGGCTATCGACGAAGTGGCTACTGGTGAAATCTGGCTCGGTATTGCCGCGCTGGACAAGCAACTGGTCGATGAACTCAAGACCAGCGACGAATACCTCGCCGAACGGGCGAAAAAATCGGAGCTTTACCACTTGCACTACGCCGAACGCAAAAGCCTGCCGGAACGAATTGGCATCGCGGCCAGCGGTTCGGTTGATCGCGTGTTGTTGAGTTGGTGGAGCCGGTTGACCCAGCAACGCTTCTGGTAACGTTCAACGTTTTTAAACCAATGAAACCGTGGTAATCGCCACGGTTTCATTTTTTTTGGCTTTCAGAACGCTTTCCGTCCCCAAGCAGCGAAATTTCCTATCGCCACTGTCAATCGCTCCCGCTTTTTTGGGGGAGTGGGTCGAGTAGGGTGGTGGTCCTGAAATGACTGCAACGGAATGCACCATGAATGAACTATCTCAAGATGATGCCGGCCTATCCCCGGTGTCGTCCCTGCAACTGCGCGATGAACTGAAAAATGTCGTGGACATCGCGCTGCCGCAATCCCCCAGCCAGTTTGGCGAGCGCTTGATCAAGGATAAGTGGGGGGCGGACGTCGACCCGCAGACGACCTTGCTGGTGACGCTTGATTACCATTACCAAGGTCACCCTGCTCAGGACGGTATCGAGCAGGGACAAGTGGCGAGCTCGCAATCATTGCTGCAAGCGCTTCTGGCCAATGACCAGATCGTTGGTGATGGACGTTTTGCTGAAACGGCCTTCGGTCTGTACACACCACCGGACATCGGGCCTTGCGTGCGGATTGTCGAGCACGTCGATGAATTCGCCAATCATGGCAGCGGCAATCATCAGACGTACGAAGGCATTTATCGCCCAACGGTTCCACAAACCTATGGCCCGCTGACCCAGATCGACTTGAGGCCGGCGGATTTCAAGCGATGGGTATGGGAACTGGACCTGCGGGAACGCTATAAAACCTATCTTGATCACGCCTGGCCGTCGGACCAAGTGCTCGCGGCTGCCAGTCCTTACCCCTTGAGAACGTCGACCAAAGCGGCATTCGTCATGGCGGCGTGGTTGCAGCGTAAGGAACAGCGCTTGAGCGAAAAGGGCCTTGCCCTGGCGATGCAGGCAGCCGGTTTGCCAGCGGATCAGTCCTGGGAAACCCTGGTGATCGAACAGCTGCAAGCACCCACCCGGATGCCGCTGAAAGTCACGGCGAGCCGCCTGAAGCTTTATCGCTATACCGCGTCCGATATTTGGATGTTTCGCGAGGCAGCCAGTGATCGGCTGCTGATGTACCTCCCGGGTAATTCCTCGCCGCTGCATGAGTTCACCAACGTTTCGCAGTTGCACCAATGGGTGGTGAGACAGGGCAGCGCCAACGACACGAAACAGGCCTTGGCGTCTCACTTCAGTGAGGTTGATCGCCAGGATGGCACTTTCCATGCGGGCGTGCTGACCGCGATGGACGGCATGGCGATGTACCCGAAAGCGCATCGGCTGACCAACAATGCCGGTTTCTTCAACAACGATGGTTATTGGGATCCGGCCGACTACATCGGCTTTGACGATCAGCCTCCAGCCACCGATCCGTTCGCACAGCTTGTGCTGGGGATGAAGCAGGCTGCGCGGGACAGTGCCGCCACCATTCGTGACGACGCACAGGTCAATCGCGACAATCTGAGTGCCGTGGTCGAACCGATTGTCCAATGGGTCAACCAGTTTGGTCCGCTGGCGGTATTTGTACCCGGCGGCGAGGGGGTGTTGGCCCTTGCAGGACTCATCGACGCCGGTTATGGCCTGGATCAGGCCATCAACGGAGATACACCCGACAAGCGTTCGCAAGGTATCACCCGCACGGTATTCGGCGTGCTCAATGCGCTGCCGCTGATTGCAGAGGCGGGGTCGATCAGCCACGAAGGGGCTGGGGAGACGGGCGTGGCCAAGGCACTGGAAGGCAGTGGCGCACCGTCGAAACCTTCTGAGGCGGCGTCGGAATTGTCATTGCCGGCGCGTACCGAGCTCCTGCGTGGCGTGGGTGTCCCAGCAGGTACATTCAGTGACGAAGTGCTGGCACAGATTGGCAGGGTCAGCGCAATCGACGATGACATGCTGCGCCTGATGCAGGCAGGGCGTGCGCCGACTCCGTTACTGGCCGATACCATCGCGCGCTTCAGGATCGATCAGGAAGTAGCAGGGCTGGCTGACTCACCTGCCGCACGTGCCGAGTTGTTCAATCATCGCTATCAGGCACTGCAAAAGACAGAGAACGAATGGGTGCGGTTGTTTCAACGGCAATATCCCGATTTACCCAAAGGCGCCGTGGAACAGATGCTTGATCGTTACGGCGTCGATCTCAAGGCATTGCCGGATATTTCCGAAGCGAAACGGTTGTTCAGCCAGTTGGACAGCAAGGCTCGCCAATACCAGCAACATGTACGTCTCAATCGTGCCTATGAAGGTCTGTATCTGCGCTCGATCGTCAATGGCGAGTCGGATAGCCTGGCCTTGCACTCATTGAAGAACGTGCCTGGTTGGCCTGCGGGAATACGAATTGAAGTCCGCTCTATCGGTGGTCGACTCCTCGATCGTAGTGGTCCACTGGATACTGCCGATTTGCGAACAGTGATCAAGTCCGGCGAACGCTATCTTCACAATGACTTGTCCATTCAGCCGGCCATGGCGCCAGATTTATATGAGGCTGTTGTCGAGATTCTGTCCGCGGACGAGTGTTCAGCATTGGGGCTGACGTCCAAAAGCCCAGCGGCTCAATTGAGGCTCAAGGTCAACGACCGGCTGTTATCCCGTTCAGAATTGGCGCTTGGCCTTGCCAGAATGGACTCGAAGCTTTCCTTCGAGCCGCAGGGCTTAAGAGGGGGAGCATTTCCGGATACTGTTCAAAATGCCGAGTTGATTCATCATGCGATGAGATTGCAGCTTAAGGAGATCTACCCGGAATTTTCCAATGAAGACGCTGATTTAATGTTGCAGCGGCTTGGTAGCGATTGCCAGGCTCATATCGACAGCACAAAACTGCAACTGCAGCAGCTGCATGTGGACATGGATACGTGGTTTCTTCAGGTCTCGGTTGATGTCTACGATACGGATATCCCTTTCTTGCGAGCCGAGGATCCTGAGGCTGAGGGAATGACAGTCCGGGAAATCACATTACATAATTTCGATTTACTGCAAACTACGATGTCGAGCGAGCTCACAATCAGGCAGGAACTGGCTGATGAATTGGTTGCAATCTTTCAAAAGCGCGATCCTCACGAAAGTAGCCACTATTCAGGGAGTCATGACCAAGGTTTCAGCATGAACATGCGTAATGAAGACTTTCATCGATTGCCAGCGCTCAATGTGCGATTCAATGATGTCGTCGAATTGGATCTTCAACACTTTCACTTGATTGAAAGGGAAACGCTTAACGGGTACATCGAGCGCTTTCCCAACTTACGGGTGTTGAACCTGCAAGATACCGACCTGCGATTACTCTCCCTTGATGGCCAAATGGAGAGCGTTCTGCCCCCGGTGATTCCTCAGTTGCAGCACCTCACTTCTCTGAACTTGCAGTCCACTCAACTGACGTTTAGTGAAAATACGGCAGGGCAACTGAGTCAGTTGGTGAACCTGCAATCGCTGGATCTGAGCGACAATCCATTGGGCATCCCTCCGATCGTGTTGGGAATGAACCAGTTGCGAACTCTTAATTTGAGCAATACCCACATTACGAGCTGCCCGATCGGGATCGGGGATCAGCCATACCTGACAAGCCTGGATCTAAGCGAGAACCAGATTCGGCGTGTCCCGCAGGCAGTGCTAAATCAAGCGATCGCCCCGGACAGGGTGTTGCTGTGGAATAACCCGTTGACCGATGAGGACACATTGCAAAGGCTGGTCACCCATCGTCAGCAAACGGGCATCAACCTGTGGTTGAATGCGCCAGGTCCTGAGTATGCGGGTCCTGCGGCCTGGCTGACCGGTATGGAGGCGGGGCAGCAAGGTCCAAGGCTTCAGGTCTGGAATAGTGTGGCGCTCAAGACTCGCGGCAGGAGGCTGCTAGGGACCATGAGTACATTGACCCTGACGCCGGATTTCGTAGTCAATTATCCGGAACTTCAGGCAAGGGTATGGCAGTTGCTATCGCAAGCGGATGCTTCAGATGAATTGTGGGGGCGATTGACCCTCAATCCTCCGATGCCGGAAGGCGCCTTCAATAACCCGTTCGCGGTATTCACCGTATTGGAAAACCGTGCAAGGCTCCATGCGAACTGGGTGGCGATGGGGGAGCCGTTTCCGGTCGGTGAAGATTAACCATGGCAGGAGCTAACTTGTTCATGAAGGTGTGTACTTGCCACCGATTTACAGCAAAGGGAGTAAAGTTGCGGTCAGGAAGCAAACATATTCTGTACTTATTATAATGTTGTCTGGTTATAAAATTTGTTTAGACTCTCTAGTATATTAACAGCAGCAAGGAAGTTGCATCATGAGTGAAAGTAAGTACCGAGGCGATCCACGGGAGCTTGCCATTTTTGAAAGGCTACTGCCGCAAAGTGGTATGTTTCTGGTCGACGAAAGACTCGGTAAGGATTCATCGGTTATCTATCGTTCGAGAAACAATGAAATTGAAGCGGCCTGTATCAAGCGCCATCGACCCAGCCAGTCAAAGCCGGACTTCAGCGTGTACATAGAAGGTGACTACTGGGGAAATATGAATGGGAAGTTGTTTGAGGATGTGCCCGCACTGGCGTACGCACTCAAAAAAAGGGGCCTGACGCAAGTCGAGTTCTGAGTTATCTGCTGACGCAAAAAAAGCCCTGACTCCGTATGGAGCCAGGGCTTTTTATTTTGTTCAACGGCGACGGAACAACGGCAGCGGTTCGTCGGTGGCAGCCTGGTAGGTTACCGAGAAGTCCTTGAGACCTTCCAGGGCTTCGTACGGGTCTTTGTCGGCGCGAATCGCGAACGCATCGAAACCGCAGCGATGCAGGTAGAACAACTGGTCGCGCAGCACGTCGCCAATGGCTCGCAGTTCGCCTTTGAAACCGTAACGGTCACGCAGCAAACGGGCGTTGGAGTAGTTGCGGCCATCGGTGAAGGCCGGGAAGTTCAGGGCGATGACCTGGAATTGCGCCACGTCTTCACCGATTTCCTCGGCTTCTTCATCGGCATCGAGCCAGATGCCCAGGCCACCGTCGCGGGCCATGAGCATACGGCTGTGTTCGCGCCACAGCTGCAACGGAACGATGTAGTCGTCGCAATTAGTGATCTCATCGATGCTGAAATCCTTGGGCAGCAAGTGCCAGGTTTCGTCGACGACTTCGTTGTTCTTAATGATTCGCTGCATAGACGCGCTCCTTGAAGAGGTCGATGCCAATACGCTGGTAGGTGTCGATGAAGCGTTCGTCTTCGGTACGTTGTTCGATGTACACGTCGATCAGCTTCTCGATCACGTCAGGCATGGCTTCCTGGGCAAAGGACGGGCCGAGGATCTTGCCCAGGCTGGCGTCGCGGCTGGCGCTGCCACCGAGGGAAACCTGATAGAACTCTTCGCCTTTCTTGTCCACCCCGAGGATGCCGATGTGGCCGACGTGGTGGTGGCCACAGGCGTTCATGCAACCGGAGATGTTCAGGTCCAGTTCGCCGATGTCGAACAGGTAGTCCAGGTCGTCGAAACGGCGCTGGATCGATTCGGCGATCGGGATCGACTTGGCGTTGGCCAGGGAGCAGAAATCGCCACCCGGGCAGCAGATGATGTCGGTCAGCAGGCCGATGTTCGGCGTGGCGAAACCTTTCTCGCGCAACTCGCCCCACAGGGTGAACAGCTTGTCCTGCTCGACATCGGCCAGGATGATGTTCTGCTCGTGGGAAGTACGCAATTGACCGAAGCTGTAACGGTCGGCCAGGTCGGCCACGGCGTCGAGCTGCTTGTCGGTGATGTCGCCCGGTGCAACGCCGGTCGGCTTCAGAGAAAGGGTCACGGCCACGTAGCCTGGCTTCTTGTGCGCCAGGGTATTGCGCGCGCGCCAGCGAGCGAAGCCTGGGTGCTGCTGGTCGAGTTCGGCCAGGGCGGCGGACTGGTCGTCCAGCGCCTTGTAGTCCGGGTCGACGAAGTGTTTGGCGACGCGATGCACTTCGGCTTCGGTCAGCGTGGTCTGGCCACCGCGCAGGTGTTCCATTTCCGCGTCGACTTTCTGGGCGAAGACTTCAGGCGTCAGCGCCTTGACCAGGATCTTGATGCGCGCCTTGTACTTGTTGTCACGACGACCATAGCGGTTGTAGACCCGCAGGATGGCGTCGAGGTAGCTCAACAGGTCTTGCCATGGCAGGAATTCATTGATGAACGAGCCAACCACCGGAGTACGGCCCAGGCCACCGCCGACCAGCACCCGGAAGCCCAGCTCGCCAGCGGCGTTGTGCACCGGCTCCAGGCCGATGTCATGGACTTCGATGGCGGCACGGTCGGAGGTCGACCCGTTGACGGCGATCTTGAACTTGCGCGGGAGGTAGGCGAATTCCGGGTGGAAGGTGGTCCACTGGCGGACGATTTCGCACCACGGACGCGGATCGATCAGCTCGTCGGCAGCGACACCGGCGAACTGGTCGGTGGTGACGTTGCGCAGGCAGTTGCCGCTGGTCTGGATCGCGTGCATCTGCACGGTGGCCAGTTCAGCCAGGATGTCCGGGATGTCTTCCACGGCCGGCCAGTTGAACTGGACGTTCTGCCGGGTACTGATGTGGGCGTAGCCCTTGTCGTAGTCGCGGGCAATCTTGGCCATCATTCGCACCTGGCGCGACGTCAGCTGGCCGTAAGGCACGGCCACCCGCAACATCGGCGCGAAGCGCTGGATATACAGGCCATTTTGCAGGCGCAGGGGGCGGAATTCTTCTTCGCTCAGCTCGCCTGCCAGATAGCGTCGGGTCTGATCACGGAACTGCTTGACGCGGTCCTCGATGATCCGCTGATCGTATTCGTCGTATACGTACATATAAGTCCTGTTCTCAGGCTTGGGTCGCTCGGATACAGCTGCGTTTTTTGCTTGCCGCAGTCCAAGAGCCTCTGCAATTCTGCGCGCACGGCCGCGCACTCCTTAGGGAGCCGGGGCAAGATACCAGTTTGTAGTTATGCGCAAAAGTGATGTTTGAGTATATGTAAAGAACCAAAAGGACTAATGAGAATCGTTGTTGCAATGTCCCTGTTTGTGGTGCGGGGAATCGTCGTCTTTACTGTGATCGAGTCTTTCTGCAATCACCGATAAAACCGACAAGAGGCGATGCAATGAGCAACCCAACCAAAGCACGGAAAAGCGACAGTTCGGTCGATGCCTGGGCAATTCTGTTCCTGATCATCCTGGTCGTCGGCACTGCGGTATTCTGGGTCAGTCACCAATAAACCAACCCGTCCGGGTCTCTGCCGACGCTTGTCGGTTCGCTGGCTGTCATGCGCGGCGAATTTTCCGGAGGCCCGGGACGATCAATAGCGAAGTTTTCTACGCCGTTCGACATCCGTTCAGGTCGCAACGCTGATGGCTCATGCCCCGGCTAAAAGCAGCACCAACTGCACGATGCCGTACAGTGTCATTGCGAATACTGCCGTGAACAAGATCCCCAGGATCACAAAATGGCTGGGTTTGCCGTGAGTGAAGTCCCGCGCCCGGTTTTTCCCGCTCTGCACCCCGAACGCCGCCGCCATGACGCTGTGGAGCATCTGCCAAAACGTGGGTGGCTTGTTATCGACTGGATCGTCCATAAATCCCTCTTCAGCAAGGTGTGAGATCTCAGCATAGCCAAACAAACTGCCCGTTTCCCCCCTATAAATATGTACCGCCATGCCGCCGGATGGCCGTGGTGTCCTGATGCGCTCTCAATCGAGCATCAGGAGCAACATCATGCCGGACCCTTCCATACCCGCTGAGCCGGGATTTCACG
This sequence comes from Pseudomonas sp. G5(2012), assembly GCF_000408945.1. Classification (NCBI taxonomy): domain Bacteria; kingdom Pseudomonadati; phylum Pseudomonadota; class Gammaproteobacteria; order Pseudomonadales; family Pseudomonadaceae; genus Pseudomonas; species Pseudomonas sp. G5(2012). The sequence goes on along the minus strand of NZ_APIO01000067.1, from coordinate 13,210 downwards.
TTCCGTTTATCAAGAGCCGCCTTCCCGACTGGACGCGTCACCTGGTCACCCCCCATCTCCAGGCCATGACACAGGCGCGCAATCCAGCCCAGCGATTCATCAAGGCGTCCCCTGAACTGTATGCCAAGGCATCCCTGGCATTGCGCCAGGCCTTGCTCGACAGTCAGGCACAGAGCAACGCTTCCAGCCAGGCGCTGGCCACGACCCTCAAGGATTTCAAAGGCATCACCGAGTTCGCCAAGCCATTGCTGACGGATGCGTTGCAGAAAAAATTCGGTCAGGCGCCGGATGTCGTCAACACGGCGCTGTTTCATATGCGTTCGCCCAACCTGGCCGAAGAGCAGTCGTTGTTGCAGGCGGCGCTGCGAAACTTCGAAGAAAATGAGCCTTTCGACGGCGTTGCCCTGCAGGAGACCAGCGCGCTGGCGCCGGTGGGGGCACTGGAGCAGCATCTTTACGACGAACGCACCCAGTATCCGTTTGCGAAGGTGCGCTACAGCCTCCGTGACAAGTTGTCGATCAAGCCCGCGGCGTTCGCCAGCCTGTGCCGGGAACTGGACGTGGGCAAGCAGTATCAGGACCATCTGACGGCGGTGTTCGATGCGCCCGACAAGGCTGCGACGGTACGCCAGCAGACGATTGCGGCGGACAAGCAACGGATGCGCGTGCAGGCGCATATCGCTCTGATGAGGTCGGACATTGACACCGCAGACCATGCCACGGTGTTGGCGATGCTCGACGGTACCTCGCAGGAACGAATCGATGGCGAGTCAGTCCTCCACAGTCGGGTGGAGGTGTTTGGCTCTAAATTGAATGACGTGCTGATTATTGGCGCTGCATCGCGCAAAGTCAGAGCGACCCTGCAAAATCCCTGGCTCTTTCTTCTGCCGTTCACACCCGAACTGGCCAAACTGGTGCCTGATTCACGAGTCATCGTCTACATTCCAGGCGATCCCATCAGCCCCCTCAAGGCGTATGCCTCGGGCCGCGAGTTCGCCCGTGACCTGGCGATCAAACTGCGTTCCGTCAGTTACCAGCGGTTCTTTGCCGGCTTTGTCGCGCAAGATGAGGCCGGTCGTTTTTTCCACCGGCTCAAGCGCCAGCTCAAGGTCCAGAAATGGGACCCGGCTCCGGTTTATCCCGGCCCACCCTATGCGCCGGGCGCATTCCTCAATGGCATGTATGTCGAGGTGTGGAACGAGAATGTCGACTTGGGCATGGATGAAAGCTTCATTGATGGCGAAGTGTTCGCAGCCCGTTATGAGTTTCATCTGGCCAGAATGAAGTCCAATGCCAGGCTGTTGGCCATACCCACCGCCGAGGTCGACCACGAAGCCTGGATGATGCGACTCCAACACTATGCCGAATGGGGGTTGAGCGTCTTGAACGTGGCAGCCTTTTTCGTGCCGGGACTGGGTGAGGTCATGCTCGCCGTCACCGCCGTGCAACTGACCTACGAGGTTTACCAAGGGGTGGAGGCGTGGAAAGAGGGGGACGCCGAGGAGGCCTGGAGCCATCTCACGTCAGTTGTGCAAAACGTAGCCTTCATGGCCGTGTTGGGCGCGGTAGCCAGCAAGGCGCCGCCGATCATCAACTCGCGGTTTGTCAGCAGGATGACCAGGATCACCACGCCTTTTGGTGAGCCGCGTTTGTGGAGTCCCGACCTGGCCCCCTACAAGAGCAGTGTGTCTGTGGAGGGGCTCGAGCCGAATGCATTGGGGCAATACAAGGTCGGGGACAAGACCTGTATTCGATACGAGGGGAATGTCTACGAAAAGAGCTTCGACCCGGCGCTGAAAAAATGGCGGATCCAGCACCCCAGCGATCCCCAGGCCTATCAACCGATCTTGCGGCATAACCAGCTCGGCGCCTGGCAGCACACGCTTGAAAGGCCGCTGGAGTGGGACCGCCCAACGTTGTTGCGCAGAATCGGGCCACAGATGGACGTTTTTTCGGATGCGCAGTTACAGCAAATTGCCGAGGCCAGCGGGGTCAGCGATGATGCGTTGCGCCAGATGCACATCGATCTCCAGCCACCGCCGCCGCAATTGGCCGAGACCATCAGATCGTTCAAGGCTGATCAACAAGTGCAGCAGTTGATTGATCAGATCCGCAACGGCGGTGACCTGGGCAGTGCTGGCGAGGCTGTCGTACCGCTGGCTGTTGGGCTGCCGGACTGGCCCGTCGAGGAGGTCCTGGAAGTCTTCGAGGGACCGGAACCCCGGGGGGCGTCGCAGCGCTTCGGTTCAGCGTCGGCAAGCAACAATGTAAAGCCCACGATCAAGATCACTCGAGCCGAAGTGCAGGCCGGAAAATTGCCGGAACGTATATTAGGGGCGCTTGACGAGCCACAAATCACCCGGTTACTCGGCGCACGTAGCGCACAACAAGACGCGAACCGCGTGCAGATGTTCAGGGACAGCCTGGCCAACCGCGCCCTGGATAGCAAAAAGTCCCTGGTCGACCGACTGCTCGCTGGCCAGCAGACGACGAATACCGATATTCAACGACTGCAGCGCAGTTTCCCTACGTTGTCGCCGGAGGGTGCGCGACAGGTGCTGGGCAATGCCAGTGCCGCCGAGCTGGCCCAATTGCGCAGCAGCACAAAAATACCCTTGCGCCAGGCGCAAGAAATTCGTGTCCATTTACAGCAGGGCGCTCTCAACCGGGCGCTCTGCGGTTTGCATCTGGAGAGCATGGCGTCTGTGGCCAGCGATCGCCTGGCGTTGCACAGCCTGGAGCAATGGCCCGGTTGGTCGATGGATATGCGCGTGGAGCTGCGTTCCGGCTCGATCAAGGGCCCATTGCTGGACAGCGTTGGCAGCGACAGTGCGACGTTTCGCAATTACCTGGTCAAGGGCGATGGCTATTTTCGCGCATACGACGCCCAAGGCAGGCCTCTCAACAACATCCCCGCCCATGGCCGCAATCTCTATGAATCGCTGCTGGAGTTCTTGCCCAACGCGACAAAGGCAACCCTGGAAGGTCATCAGGGCCAGGCCTTGCAAAGAAAACTGGCGAACCATGCCAGCACTCATCGCAACGACATGGCGCTAATCTTGAAACAGCGCCCGTTGAATGGCCCCGGGCCATCGCTGCGTTTGCCCAATGGCCGCCTGGGTTACCTGGCCAGTGGTCGTGGTGTCGGCTTTCATGATGCTGCATTGGTCTCCAGGGTCCGCGACCTTTACCCGAACATCTCCGATGCGCAAGCCAGCCAGTTCGTCAGAAACCGCCTGAGCGCGGGGGACACCGACCAGCAAGTGTTCAATCTGTTGAACAACCGTCAGCGGGAATTCGACGCATTGGAAACCGCAGTGAACAACTGGGTCGACGCTGTCGTGCCGGCCCCTGCTGGTGGGCAGTCACGCCGGGTGATCGCCGATCGGCTGATCCATTGCTGGCGCTATGGTCTTTACCGAGAGTTTGAGCCCGCTTTCCATCTGAATTTAAGCGGTGCTGACACGTTGCCGGAGTGGAAAGCCGATTTCTCCCATGTGCGTAGTGTGCAACTGGACACTGGGCAGCTAATCGGTAACTCGGGCAATGAACTGCTTCAGCGGTTTCCAAAGATCAAAAAGCTGGATCTCTCCGTGGAAGTGCGGGATATGGCGGCTCTGGCGGAAAAACTGCCTGAATTGACAGAGATTACCGAGCTCGCCGTTGATGGCGCATCGCAGACCTATACGCCGCAGTTGGTGCAGGCGCTACAGGGAATGACGCAGCTGGAGCAGCTGTCGCTCAAGGGCGATATCGGTGTAATGGACTTCGGCACGCTGACGAATCTGCGGTCCTTGAGGTTGGCGGGGAATTTGACCGAGTGGCCGACCGGGGTGTCGGGCCTGAACAGGCTGGAAACCCTCGATCTACAGCGAATGCCGATCAAATCGCTGCCTGACGAGTTGTTCAGTGGGCGGGAGTCGATATGGCGTTGCCTGCAGCTGGATTGGGCGGCCCTGGAACCGCAAGCTTTCTTGAAGGCCTTTGAGTATGTGCATGAAAACCCGGCGCATCTGGTCAACGAGCCACAAATGATTGCCCAGTACTGTGCAGGACGTTTGTCGAAGCTGGCACCCAATGATTACACCTTTGCATCAGACGCAATGGCGCGTTTCAGTCGCGACGGGCTATCGGGACGGGCATTGCTGGAAAAGGTTGATGCACTGCACGAGCAGCATCTGGCTTTGACTCAGTCATTGGACGCCTGGAAGGGCAGGGTTGTGCGGGTCGATGGCCGGCAGATGGAGATCGCGCACCGTGAGCTGATCGCTGAAAGAATCGGCGAGTCCGCTCGCAAGGGGCTGCGTGCACGGTACTTCCCCGCTGAGCCTGTAGCGGGTCCGTCGTGGTGGCAAGGTGATGCAGCGAATGAAGTGTTGGACCTGACGGGGTTTGGGCCGCTGGGCGATTTACCCGAGCTCGGCGATTCGGCCTTTCCCCATGTGCGCAGCTTGATCCTCAGTGGCAGCGGGCTTTCGACCGTGCAGGTCAATGAGTTTCTGAGTGGATTTGCGCAACTGCGTTCCCTCAATCTCAGCACCAACCAACTGACCGGGCTGCCGCAAGCCATTGATGCGCTCGGAGAGCTCAGCGAGTTGAACCTCTCATTCAATCAGATAAGGATCACGGCTTCAGCGCAAGCGCAGTTGAACCGCTTGCCTCACTTGAAAACGCTGAACCTGGCGTACAACCGACTCGACGCGCTTGAGGTCGGTTCGATGACCGGCCTGCAGAGCCTGGACCTGAGTCATACCCATCTGCGTAACTGGCCCGAGGGCGTGTTGTCATTGCCCAACCTGCGCCGTCTGGCCCTGAATCACAGTGGCATTACCGACATCCCTGCCGCAGCCTTGACCGGGCATGATCAGCTGTTGGCGGGAACCTCGCTGCAAGGTTGCCGGCTGAGCCCGCAAGCAGTGACGGCGGTGCGTACATACGCGCAACGCACGTCATCCCTTAACCCGATGGCTATTGCGCCAGTGCACCTGTCGGCCGGACGAACCGGAGGCGATCCGGAATTCTTTCCGGATGAAGTATCGGAGCACCCGGACTTTTTATTGCCTTTGCATCTGGAGCCCGGCGAAGGTGATTTGCCCCGGACCGCAGCCTCCAGACTGCAGCGCCTTGATCCTCAGCTGGGTGATACGCAAGCCGTTGAACGGATCGACGCATGGCTTGCCCAGGGTATGACTGCCCTGGAAATTGAAGCCCGGCTGGTCGAGTGGCAGCAACAGCAGACGCAATTGATCAAGCATTTGAATGACTGGATCGATGTTCCGGCCGTTCGCAGTCGCCAGGGTTGGGTCAGCGCGGTAGACCGCCGCCGGGCGGCTGACCAGCTTCTGGAGTGCTGGCGAGCCACCTTGCGAGATGTTCCCGCGGCCGAGGGAACACCGACCGATGCTGTGCTTGATTTCACCGGCCTGATCATCGGCGACTTGCCGGCCTTGCCGGTCACGTTCGAGCAGATCGGTGCATTGGACCTTAGCGGTGTCGGGCTCACGGAAAGTTCGGACGCGTTCCTGCATTCGTTTCCGCGGTTGCGTAGCCTGACGCTCAATCGCAACGGCCTGGGCACCTTGCCTGAGGCTGTGGGGCAATGTGAACACCTCACCCGGTTGAGCGCCACGTATAACGATCTGCGTGCCAGTGATGAGTTGTCGCGCCAGTTGCGTTCGCTGAGGCATTTGCAATGGCTGGACTTGAGCGAGAACCGCATTGCCAGCTTTGATGTCACCGGTCTTGAGCAGTTGCAAGGGCTGAATCTGAGCAACAACAATCTTTGGGAATGGCCCCAGGGGGCATTGGAAGCGCCGGCGCTGACGACCCTCAACCTGAGTCGCAACCATATAGAGGCAATTCCTCCCGCTGCCTTGCTGCCTGAGCACGCTACCTTGATGGCCGGCACCAACATGACCGACAACGTCGATCTGGAACTGGAGGACATGTTACGACTGCAGCAGTACATGGAGGAAACGGGCGTTGGCTTGGGGTTTACCTCGCAAGAGATTGAACGACTGCTCGAAGGCTACGGGCCTGAATCGGGCGACAGTTTCGAGAGCTCTGATGAGGAGGTTCATCCCGACCATGAGACGCCGCAAGTACAAAAGGCGCGGTGGTTTGCCGGCGTGGCGGCAGACTCGGAAAAACACCAGATGTGGAGTGCCTTGATGGAGCAGGACACCACCCAGGACTTTGCATACATTCTCTCGCAACTCCAGCATGCCCGGGACTTTGTCTCCGATCGCGTGGACCTCACGCAGCGCGTCTGGCGTGTCCTTGAAGCCGCTTATGGCGATCAAGCGCTGAGCGAACGGTTAATGGTCCTGTCGAAGGCACTACGGAGTCGCGCGACCTGTGGTGACGGTCGGATACTGTTGTTCAACGAGCTGGAAATCGAGGTCTATGAGTTCAATGCCTTGAAGGCCATTGCCCCGGAACACAAAGGTCGCGAGCTGTTGAAACTGTCGAGAAACCTGTTCCGCCTGGCGCAGGTCGAGGAGATTGCCAAAACCCGTATCCAGCTCAGGCCCGCTATCGATCCTGCCGAGATTCGCCTGGCCTTTCGAATCGGCCTGTCTCAGCGTCTTGAATTGCCCAGCCAGCCCAAAGGCATGGTGTACGAGAGCTTGGCGCAGGTGACGCCAGTGGATCTGGACGAAGCGTACGCAATGATCCTCGCCGAGGAAAAGACGCCGGTGTTCATCGAGCAACTGACCGCGCGTAAATACTGGCGAGACTATCTGGAGGAGAAATACCCTGGGGAGATTACCAGGGTGCAACAGGATTTCCAGGACAAGGTCAGTGAGCTGGAGGATAAATACCCGGAGCTCAATACCGCCTACCTGCAGGAGGTGGACGCCCTGGATACCGTCAATAAAGCCAACCGCCTGCAACTGCTGACCACACTCAGCGAACGTGAGGTAGCCGAGTTGGGCGCACAGGCCTGATCGTCAGCCGGCAACGCTCTGGAGTCAGCACAGGTCTGCCTCCAGAGCCCAAGGCTCGGATCAATCAGTTGTCATACCCAAGGTTGGGCGCCAGCCAGCGCTCGGTGACGCTCAACTCCTGACCTTTGCGCGACGTGTAGCTCTTCACCTGGTCCTTGTCGATCTTGCCCACGGCAAAATACTGCGCCTGCGGATGGGCGAAGTACCAACCGCTGACCGCCGCCGCCGGGAACATCGCATAGTGCTCGGTGAGGAACACGCCGCTGCGGCCGGCGCGCATTTCACTGGCCTCAGGGTCGAGCAGGGCGAACAGGGTGCTTTTCTCGGTGTGATCAGGGCACGCCGGGTAGCCCGGGGCAGGGCGGATGCCGCTGTATTGCTCCTTGATCAACGCCTCGTTGTCGAGCGTCTCGTCCTTGGCGTAACCCCAATAGTCTTTACGCACCTGTTGGTGCAGCCACTCGGCGCAAGCCTCGGCCAGGCGGTCGGCGAGGGCCTTGACCATGATCGAATTGTAATCGTCGCCAGCGTCCTGGTAAGCCTTGGCCACCTCTTCGGCACCGATGCCGGCGGTGGTGATGAAACCGCCCACGTAGTCGGTGACTTCGCTGTCCTTGGGTGCGACAAAATCAGCTAAGGAGAAATTCGGCTTGCCGTCGGTCTTGATGATCTGTTGGCGCAAGTGATGCAGCTTGGCCAGGGGCTTGCCGTCATCGCCGTAAAGTTCGATGTCGTCGTCGCGTACCTGGTTGGCCGGCCAGAAGCCGAACACCGCTCGGGCGCTGATCAGCTTCTCGTCGATCAGTTTGGCAAGCATTTCCTGGGCATCGGCATACAACGCCGTAGCGGCTTCACCGACCACTTCATCCTGGAGGATGCGCGGGAACTTGCCGGCCAGGTCCCAGGAAATGAAGAACGGCGTCCAGTCGATGTATTCGGCCAGGACTTTCAGGTCGATGTTGTCCAACACCTTGGCGCCGGTAAAGGTCGGCTTGACCGGCGTGTAGGTGCTCCAGTCGAACTGAGGTTTCTTGGCGATCGCCGCCGCGTAGCTCAGGCGTTCGGTACGGGCGCTGCGGTTGGCGGTGCGCTCGCGCACTTCGATGTATTCCTCGCGGGTTCTCTCGACGAAGCCGGCCTTCAGTTCCTTGGACAGCAACTGGGTCGCCACGCCGACAGCGCGAGAGGCGTCGGTGACATACACCACCGCATCGTTGCTGTACTTGGGTTCGATCTTCACCGCCGTGTGCGCCTTGGACGTGGTGGCGCCACCGATCATCAACGGCAGGTGGAAATCCTGGCGCTGCATCTCGCGGGCCACATGGACCATTTCATCCAGCGATGGCGTGATCAGGCCGGACAGGCCAATGATGTCGCACTTCTGCTCCTTGGCGACCTGCAGGATCTTCTCCGCCGGTACCATCACGCCTAGGTCGACGATGTCGTAGCCGTTACAGCCCAGCACCACGCCGACGATGTTCTTACCGATGTCGTGCACGTCACCCTTCACGGTGGCCATGAGGATCTTGCCCTTGGCTTCCGGCTTGTCGCCTTTTTCCAGTTCGATGAACGGGATCAGGTGCGCCACGGCTTGTTTCATCACCCGGGCGGATTTCACCACTTGCGGCAGGAACATCTTGCCGGCACCGAACAGGTCGCCGACGATGTTCATGCCGGACATCAGCGGCCCTTCGATCACTTCGATCGGGCGGGCGAAGGACTGGCGCGACTCTTCGGTGTCTTCGACGATGTGCGTGGTGATGCCCTTGACCAGCGCATGCTCCAGGCGCTTGTTGACGTCCCAGTTGCGCCACTCTTCGGTCTCGGCTTCCTTGACGCTGCCATCGCCCTTGTACTTGTCGGCGATGGCGAGCAGGGCGTCGGTGCCTTCAGGGGTGCGGTTGAGGATCACGTCTTCAACGGCGTCGCGCAGCTCGACAGGGATCTGGTCGTAGATTTCCAGCTGGCCGGCGTTGACGATGCCCATGGTCAGGCCCGCGCGGATCGCGTACAGCAGGAACACCGAGTGGATCGCCTCGCGCACAGGGTTGTTGCCGCGGAACGAGAACGACACGTTGGACACGCCACCCGAGGTCAACGCATAGGGCAGTTCGTCGCGGATGTAGGCACAGGCGTTGATGAAGTCCACGGCATAGTTGTTGTGTTCTTCGATGCCGGTGGCCACGGCAAAGATGTTCGGGTCAAAGATGATGTCTTCCGGCGGGAAGCCGACGTCATTGACCAGAATGTCGTAGGAGCGCTTGCAGATCTCTTTCTTGCGCGCTTCGGTGTCGGCCTGGCCGGCTTCGTCGAAGGCCATCACTACCACGGCGGCGCCGTAGCGCTTGCACAGCTTGGCGTGGTGGATGAACTGCTCGACGCCTTCTTTCATGCTGATCGAGTTGACGATACCCTTGCCCTGGATGCACTTGAGACCGGCTTCGATCACTTCCCACTTGGAGGAGTCGATCATGATCGGTACGCGGGAGATGTCCGGTTCACCGGCAATCAGATTGAGGAAGGTCACCATGGCCTTCTTCGAATCAAGCATCCCTTCGTCCATGTTGATATCGATCACCTGGGCGCCGGCCTCAACCTGCTGCAGGGCGACTTCCAGGGCTTCGGTGTAGTTGTCTTCACGGATCAGGCGGGCAAACTTGGCCGAGCCGGTGATGTTGGTGCGCTCGCCGACGTTGACGAACAGCGAATTGCGATCGATGGTGAACGGCTCCAGGCCCGAGAGACGGCAGGCCTTGGGGATTTCCGGAATCTGGCGTGGCGCATAGCCAGCCACGGCCTTGGCGATGGCTTCGATGTGGCCCGGGGTGGTGCCGCAGCAGCCGCCGACGATGTTGAGGAAGCCGCTTTGGGCGAATTCCTCGATGACCTTGGCGGTTTGCGCCGGCAGTTCGTCGTACTCGCCGAACTCGTTGGGCAGGCCGGCGTTCGGGTGCGCGGAAACGTGGGTGCCTGCCTTGTTCGACAGCTCTTCGAGGTACGGGCGCAGTTCGCTGGCGCCCAGGGCGCAGTTCAGGCCGACCGAGATCGGCTTGGCGTGGGCCACGGAGTTCCAGAACGCTTCGGTGGTCTGCCCGGACAGGGTGCGGCCAGAGGCGTCGGTGATGGTGCCGGAAATCATGATTGGCAATTCGATGCCCAGTTCTTCGAACACGCCCTGCACGGCAAAGATCGCGGCCTTGGCGTTGAGGGTGTCGAAGATGGTTTCGATCAGGATCAGGTCGGCGCCGCCCTCGATCAGGCCTTTGGTGGCCTCGGTGTAGTTCTCCACCAGTTCATCGAAGGTCACGTTGCGGTAGCCCGGGTTGTTCACGTCCGGCGACAAGGAACAGGTGCGGCTGGTCGGGCCGAGTACGCCGGCAACGAAACGCGGCTTGTCCGGGTTCTCAGCGGTTTTGGCATCGGCGACCTTGCGCGCCAGGCGAGCGCCTTCTACGTTCAATTCGTAGGCCAGTTCCTCCATGCCGTAATCGGCCATGGAAATCCGGGTGGCGTTGAAGGTATTGGTTTCCAGGATATCGGCACCAGCATCCAGATAGGCTTTCTCGATGCCACCAATCACGTCCGGGCGCGTCAGCACCAACAGGTCGTTGTTGCCTTTGACATCGCTCGGCCAGTCGGCGAAACGTTTGCCACGGTAATCCTGCTCTTCGAGCTTGTAGCTCTGGATCATCGTACCCATGCCGCCATCGAGAATCAGGATGCGCTCTTTGAGGGCGTGCTTGAGGGCTTGGAGGCGAACGCTGCGATCGGACATTGGGACTACTCGGAAAGACCATGACGAAGGGCCGGGATGATAGCAAACCTGTGCGCTTTTAGAGCATGTCCGGGTTTTTCATGAATATCGCTCATGTTGGTGTGGCGTCCAGCCCGGTAGAATCGCGGCGTTTTCTAAAGGATCGGGACCAGGGACATGTCGTATCGCGTCGTCATCGCCAGTGTGTTGATGTTTTTGAGCTGGGGCGCGTCCGCGCAAAGTCCCGCGATTTCCCCTGCAATCTCCTACACCCGCGATGTACAGCCAATCTTTACCGAAAAGTGCGTGGCCTGCCATGCCTGCAACGACGCCCCCTGTCAGCTCAATCTGGGCAGCGGCGAAGGTGCGGCACGTGGCGCGACGAAAGTCCCGGTGTACGACGGTGAACGAAGCCAGGCTGCTGCGCCGAGCCGACTGTTCTATGACGCGTTCGGCAAGCGGGCCTGGCAACAAAAAGGCTTCCAGTCGGTGCTCGACGCCCAGGGCAATCAGGCGGCATTGATGACGCGCATGCTTGAGCTGGGTCATACCAATCGCCTGCAACCCAATGCCAAATTGCCCGAGGACATCGTCCTGGGCCTCAATCGCAACAATATGTGCGCCTTGCCTGCCGAGTTCGACGGTTATGCCAGCGCGCATCCCAAGGAGGGCATGCCCTTGGCGGTCACCGGCCTGACCGACCAGCAATACCAGACGCTGCAACGCTGGCTGGCCTCGGGTGCGCCGATCGATGAACAGGCCCTGGTGCCCAGCGCGAAGGAAGCGTTGCAAGTGGTGCAGTGGGAGAACCTGCTCAACGCACCGGGCGCGCGACAGAGTCTGGTGGGGCGCTGGTTGTTCGAGCACTGGTTTCTCGCGCACCTCTATTTCAAGGACGGCGAGCCGGGGCATTTCTTCCAATGGGTGCGATCTCGCACGCCGACTGGCCAGCCCATCGACCTGATCAACACCCGTCGGCCGAACGACGACCCCGGCACTCAGGTGTATTACCGCTTGCGGCCGGTGCAGGGCGTGATCGTGCACAAGACGCACATCACTTATCCGTTGAGCGCGGCGAAGCTGGCCCGGGTCAAAAGCCTGTTTTACAACGGCAATTGGCAGGTCAACGCCTTGCCGGGCTACGGCCCGGAACGCCGGGCCAATCCGTTTACCACCTTCGAAGCGATCCCGGCCCAGGCGCGTTATCAATTCATGCTCGATAACGCCGAGTATTTTGTGCGCACCTTTATTCGCGGCCCTGTCTGCCGTGGGCAAATCGCGACCGATGTGATCCGCGACAACTTCTGGGCGTTGTTCCAGGCACCGGAACACGACCTCTACATCATCGACCCGAACTACCGCGGCCAGGCGACGCCGTTGCTGGCGATGCCGGGGCAGAACGACGACGTTGGCAGTGTCCTGAGCCTGTGGCACGACTACCGCGACAAGCGTAACGAATACGAAGCCCTGCGCCGGGACAGCTATGCCGATCTGCCGGCGCCGAGCTGGTCGAGCCTGTGGGCGGGCAACGACAACGCACTGCTGAGCATTTTCCGCCATTTCGACAGCGCCGCGGTGACCAAGGGCCTGATCGGCGATGTACCGCAGACGATGTGGTTGTTCGACTTCCCGCTGCTGGAGCGTACCTACTACCAGTTGGCGGTGAATTTCGACGTGTTCGGCAATGTTTCCCACCAGGCCCAGACGCGCTTGTATTTCGACCTGATCCGCAATGGCGCCGAGCAGAATTTCCTGCGCCTGATGCCGGCCGACTCCCGGGAGGGCTACCTCGACGATTGGTACCAGAACAGCGGGAAATTCAAGATGTGGCTGGACTATGAGGCCATCGATGACGACACGCCGACCGCACTGAAGCTCGATGAGAAGGACCCCAAGCGCGACTTCGCCATGCAGCTGCTGGCACGCTACGGCGAGCTGAACGCCACCCCTGATCCGATCAACCGCTGCGACGGCGCGTATTGCTCGCGGCCGAACATCGACCCGGCGCTGCAGGCCACCGAGCAGGCGTTGAGTCGCCTGGCCTCACGTCCGGCGGCAGGCCTGCGGGTCATCGATCAACTGCCGGAAGCGACCATGCTGCGCGTCGAAACGGCGAGTGGGCAGCGAGTGGTCTATAGCCTGCTGCGCAACCGGGCGCACAGCAACGTGGCGTTCCTGCTGGGTGAGTCGCTACGGTTTCAACCGGGGCTGGATACGCTCACCATTTTCCCGGGCGTACTCAGCAGTTACCCGAACTTCATGTTCAATATTGCCGCCGATCAGGTGCCTGAGTTCGTCGATGCGATGGAAAACGCCAAGGATGCCGAGCGCTTCGAGAAAATCGTCGAGCGCTGGGGAGTCCGCCGCAGTCATCCGCAGTTCTGGCAGTACTTCCATGACCTGAGCCGCTATATCCACGAAACCGAGCCGGTGGAAGAGGGCGTGCTGGACATGAATCGCTACGAGAACCTGTAATCACGCTTAACACCCGTAGGAGCTGCCGCAG